>NZ_JCAXEW010000011.1:0-201092 GCF_059759275.1 Ferdinandcohnia sp. GQ5 | reverse complement strand
TTATATCTTTATTTGTAATACATTCCAAAATAAGCTGATGTTCTTCTCCCTCTTCTATTGCTCGTTCTACACTCTGATTAGGAACTAAGCGCCTATATCTATGAATATGGTCATATAATTGTGATAAAAAGTTATTAACTGTCCCGTTACGACTCAATTCATAAATATACGAATGAAATTCAACTCCATAATTTAAAAGCTCTTCGATGTTCCCCTCTTTAGATGCATCTTTAAGTTTATCAGCGATATCCTTTAGATTCCTCAAATCCTCTTGTGTAGCATTTTCTGTAGCCTCGGCAACAGCAATTTCTTCTAATTTAGATCTTACTTTAAATATTTCCTTTACTTCTTCAACAGAAATTGGAGCTATTTTTAGCCTTCCATTAGGCTGACGTATGACCATTTTTTCAAATTCAAGTTTCTCTAAAGCACCTCTTAAAGGTGTTCGACTGATATTTAATTTTGAGGATAAATCCTCTTCACTAACAGGTTGATTAGGTTGTAATATACCATCTATTATCCTTCTTTTAATTTCATAATAAGCAAAATCTTTAGCTGAACCTTTTGTTGGTGGGCTATTGAACTGATTATGCATTGAATTACCTCGCTATTCGTATTTTTGCATCCATTTTTTGCATTCAAAAACTGTATACAATTATTGTATACAGTTATGTTAATTTAAATATTTATAATTGTCAATATATTTTGTAATTTTTCACTATATTTATTTTGCGAATAAGAATAAACCTAGGTTTCATATACCTTAATTAATGCTCGCGTGCCATTATTTTCTTCTCCCATTTCTACCAGCTGTTTAAACAAAGATAAGCTTAATTTCAATCCAGGTGCATCCACATTCATTTCTTCAAAGGTTTCATAAGCAATAGTCAAATCCTTAACTATATGTTTTACATAAAAACCTGGTTTGAAATCGCCTTCAATCATTTTATTTGCTAAGTTTTCCATAACCCAGCTATTGGATGTTCCATTAGTTAATGTTCTAATTATTCCTTTTGGGTCCAGACCAGCTTTTTTCGCGAAAATTATTACCTCACATATACCTACCATATTGTTAGCCATTGCCACTTGATTACAAATCTTTGTATACTGTCCAGCTCCAGCTGTACCTTTATAATAAATGTTTTTACCCACCGTTTCTAAAATAGGTAGCGCTTTTTTAAAATCAAACTCTGATCCACCTACCATGATAGTAAGACTACCGTTCTTAGCACCATCTTCACCTCCAGAAACTGGTGCATCAAGCGCTAATATCCCTTTCGATAATGCTTTCTGAAATATTTTTTTGGCCAAGGAGGGTTTTGACGTTGTCATATCAATTACTATTGTGCCTTTTTTCGCATTATTTATAATACCGTCCTTTTTCAAATAAAGATCTTCAACATCAGAAGGTAAGCCTACCATAGTAATTATTACGTCTGAGTTTAATGTAACTTCACTAACAGATTCCATCCAATTCGCACCTAATCTTAGCAAGTCTAAAGCTTTTTCCTTAGTTCTTGTGTAAATATTTATTTTGTAATCACTTAGTAAAAGATTTTTAGCCATAGCACTCCCCATAACGCCTATACCGATAAAACCTATAACAATACTATTTTTTTTTTCTATTTTGCTCATTCCTTTCTCATTTATAATGCGTTATATCCAATGTAATTGGAATAAAATATACACCTACTACATGAGTAGGTGTATTAACATGAGTAGGTGTATTAAGATACAATTAAACAATTGACCTTTTAGATTCTTCGGCTAATTCTTTGTCTTTTTGAATGAATTGCTCACTAAATTTGTTCCAATTCGAGACATGAGGAAATCCAGACTCACTAAGCTCTGCAGAAAATTGTGAGATAATAGGCGGCTTAAGCTTTAATGAACGAAGCTTTTCGTAATTACTAAAGAATACATCATTTGGATCTCCTTCCATCACCACTTTTCCAGCGTCGATTACAACCACTCTACTTGCATACTGAGCTACCACTTCCATATCATGAGTAATCATAACGATGGTTGCTTGATTATCATTAATTAACGTTTCCATTAAGGATAACAGGGAATTTAAATTTTGTTCATCCTGCCCAGTAGTTGGTTCGTCCAACAGAATAATTTTCGGATTTGACACCAACATGGTTGCGACTGCTAATCTTTGACGTTCCCCTCTACTCAAAGAGAAAGGATGTTCTTTTCTTTTATTTTGAAGTCCAACTGTCTTAATAGCCAACTCTAACTGTTGATTGATAATGTCTTCCGCATAACCTCTATTCTTTAACCCAAATTTTATTTCATCTTCAACTGTGTTACAGAATAATTGATTATCTGGGTTTTGAAATACATATCCAATATCTAATATGATATCCTGCACCTTACTCTTCTTTGTATTTTTAGAATTGATTTCGACATCCCCATGGGTAGGTTTTAAAAGTCCAATTAAGTTTTTCATTAATGTAGACTTCCCACAGCCATTATGACCAACGATTGCTAATAGTTCACCTTTTCGAATGTCTAAATTAATATCATGGAGTATTTGTTTTTCTTTATTATAACTAAAATTAACATTTTGTAAGGATGCAACTAGTTCTGTATTATCTTGTTTTGGTAGATTTTTTTGTTCTGGAAATGTTAACTTTTTAGAAGTAAGTAGTTGCTTTATCCACTCCAAAACTTCCTTTTTTGTGATAGGAAAATTATCTAGAGTAAATCCTTTTTCATATAAATATTTTGCAAGTCTAATATGATCAGGGATTCGTATTCCTAATTGATTGAGTTCATAGAAGTGCTTATTAAAGATCTCATCAGGCCTACCATTATACAAAATTTCCCCTTCATGCATGATAACCACTCGATCAATAAATTCAATTAAATCATTCAAATCATGCTCAATAATTAGAAAAGTAGTATCTAATTCTTCCTTTAGTTCTGCAAGAATATCCATCACTTCCTGCTTACTAACTGGATCAAGGTCAGTGGTAGGGTCATCAAGTATAAGGATAGACGGTAACATCGCTAGGTTACTAGCAATGGATACCTTCTGTTTCTGTCCACCTGATAAAGAAAATGTAATTTGTTTCTTAATATCCTCTAACCGTAACTTTTGAAGACCATATGCAACACGTTCCTTGATTTCTGATTGAGTGTAGCCCTGACATTCTACTCCGAATGCCACTTCGTCCTCTACTCGTATTGAGAAAATCTGATCTTCTGGGTTTTGAAAGACCATTCCTATCTCGGAAGAAAGTTCATGCATTGGAACATATTGAGTGTTTTTTCCATTAATGACAATGTCACCTTCCAGGTTTCCGTCGGATAAATGTGGAATAATGCCATTTAGACATTTTGCTAGAGTTGTCTTCCCACTTCCACTTGTACCCGATAATAGGACGAATTCTCCCTTGTTTATTTGTAAATTAATATTTTTCAACGTCTTTTTTTCAACACTAGGATACGAAAAATTAAGATCTTTTACATGAATAATAGAATCTGTGCTCATAACTCCGCTCCTTTGCAAAGGATTTATTGTAACACTGTACTTATGCAATAAATGAATTATCTGCACCTAACCCGAGACCGTATCTCACATACAACGCACCGGCAAAAAATACAATCGTTAGCACAATGACTACATAATCCTTATTTTCAAGTTTCATATCTTGGTAGTATTCACGCCAAGCCATTTTGCTAAATCCTTTGCTCTCAACGGCCAGTCCCATTGTTCTACTTCTTCTTAAAGAATTAATCAACAATGGAAAAGCTGCTAGTTTAAAACTGTTCCAGCTTCCTCTTATCCCTTTTTTGTTAACCCCTCTAATCGTTTGTGCATTTGAAATATTCGTCAATTCTTCAAATACTAATGGGAAGAACCTTAAAGTCCCTAAAAACATAAAGGCAATGTTCATAGGAACCTTCATCTTCATTAAACCCTTTGCCAATAACGCAGGATCAGTTGTCGTTATAATAACAATTGTCATAAAACATGGAATAGCAATTCTGTATCCAAGGACTAATCCAGAATATAGACCAATATCTGTCGCATGGAGTGAACCTATTGAAAAAAGGACATTGGCATTTGCTTGTTCATAATTATAAAAAGTAGAAAAAATAACTGCTGACATGGCAAGTATGACAATTGTGCCAAGCAAAGGCATGATTGACTTCATATGAATCTTCGCTGATAACCAAATAGGAATACCAATTAATAGGATAATCGTTAAGTATAGGGGATCCATAAATAACAAAGGTGTTACGACGAAACCAATTATTAAAAGTAATTTTGCGCGTGGATCCAATTTATGAACCCACGTTCCTTTATCTAGATTTGCAACAAAATCGCTAGCTGCCATATTTTACACCTCCATACAAATCAATTTTACTTATCCTAAAAGGGCTTTTAATTTTTCACCAAGTGGCTTTGCAATGACTGTTCCGATAACCATCCCTACTAGAGATATCGCAAATACAATCGCAATTAGATGGAATGGCACTGGAATTTGATATGGATACACAATGCTCCACCAAACGAAAATCTCATAAATCGCATTGTAAAGTAAGGCAGCTACAATCAAATCTTTTATACTAGAATAAACATCGCTTGGATTGGCAAAAGCTTTACTTCTGCTATTTAAATATAATTCCGGTAGAATCGGTGCAATCACAACTAGAATCCAATAGATTGGGAGTTCGCCTTGTAGGAAGAAGTTAATGGCGCACCACGCGGCCGTAAAATAAACAGACGCATAAGGTTTTCTTACAACTACCCAACATAGCACTAAAGCAAAAGCACAGAACAGGTAAACAAAAGTATGGTTAAACGGGAAAACAACACCAGCAAATTTGAAGAAATACCAAAGTACACGATATAAAACAGCAAATATTACAATTGTAATTAAATCAACCGCTGTTACCTTTCTTTTTACCATTGAAAGCTTAGTACCTAACTCTACTTGTGACATCACATAACCTCCTACATATTCATATTTTTTTATTTAAATGTATGGTGTAAGCCCTCTCAAATGATTAATATCCTCTACTGTAAATCCCTCAAAACTTATTCCTTCCGCTTTAAAGTCTCTTTCCATTAACAGTGACGCTGTATTAATAAGTGAGTCGGTATATGGCGTCTCTAACCCTACTTTTCTACTTAACTCTGAAATCGGCACCAGCCCATATGGAATATCTTCGGTGACATATCTGTAGTCCAAAGTAGTTGGTGCTAATCCGTCTGGAAATAATCCCGGAAGTGCCTCGTATAAGCTTGGGTAATCAGTTTTATAAAACTCGTTTAAAATAGATAGGATACTTTGTGTTTTTATATTAAGATGTTCAGCAAGTTTGATCCTTTCCTCATCCAGTTTTTCAACATATGAAACAGTCAATGGTGATGTTCCGTCACCGTAAAATCTAAATTCACTTGCTGAGTCGATTCTGCTAGCATTAAACAAAGTGATTGGAGTATGTACTACGACGTTTGAATTGTTCAGGGAAGTTTCGATAACATTGTTAGCTAGAATTAATTGTGGGAATGTTTCTAGGAAGTATTTTGAGATTGTAAGATTCTTAGAAGTAGGTATTACACTAATTTGTACATTTTGCTTAATTCTACTGATTGTTACAGATCCAGTGGAATCGGCTTTTGATATAAAAGGCATTGCGCTTGTTTCAGCGATTGTAAGATTTTTCTCTTCAATATCATCGCCAAGCACTGCCTTACATTCAATTGCTCCCCAATATCCAGGGAATATTGCAATTGTTTGGTTCTTTTTCAAATGTGGTTTTAGTTGTTTGAATATTGATTTATGTCCTGAAGCTGTAGACGTGATAATAATATATTCTACATCATCAATTACCTCCTCCATTTGAGATGATACTTGGATTGGAACTCTACCTGTATAAACCCCTTTTAATTCTAGACCTTGAAAAGATAGAATTTCTGCTTTTACCGGACTTCGACTATAAAGCTTTACTTTCTTTCCTTGTAAAGAGAGGTATCCAACAATAGCTTGACCTGTATTACCTGCTCCAATGACAGCGAAAGACATATAACTCCTCCTTGCAGCTATTTAATTAAAATACTTAACTGATAAAACGATCTGTCACTTCAAAGATTCTAGATATTGTTCCACCCCTATTACGGCTTGTTCCATTGAATCTAAAATATGTTTTTTGATTGCTAATTCTGCATTCAATTTATCCTTTTGAATAATAAAGTTTAGGATTGTCTCATGCTCATCTGAGGTTTTCTTTGTATCTACTTGATGTGCTAGACGTCGATATCTTGAGATTTTATCATTCAGTTGAAATAAAATTTTTATAACTGTCTGGTTGTTGCTAAGTGTGTATAGCGTTGTGTGGAACTGACCTCCAAAATGATCTACATCTTCGTAGTTGCTTTTAGTTGAATTATTTTTAATCATAAAAGCATGATAAGCAAGATGCTTAATGTCATTTTCTGTAATATTATCAATTGCCTCGATAATAATGATTCCTTCTAACAAGCTTCGGACAAGAAATAGTTCCTTCACTTCTTGTACAGAAATAGATGCTACCTTTAAACGACCATTTGACTGTCGTTCTACTAACTCCTCTATTTCTAAACGTTGAAGCGCCTCTCTTAAGGGCGTCCTACTAATCTCTAATTCTTTTGCTAATTCATCCTCAATGATTGGTTGTCCTGGCTTAAAAGAACACTTAATAATACGTTCCTTTATTTCTGTATAAGCGATATCTTTTGCAGAAACTCTTGTCATCGACGTTTTTTTCAAATGCATTTTTTCACCTCCCCTAATATAAAAAAATAATTGAATATTTGTATACAATTATATTTCTAAATGTTTTAAATGTAAAGAAAATTTAGTTTATTTTAATGAAAAATTTTTCTTCGTTTACAAATAATAAAAAAGGCGCTAGCCCTATTAAAAAGAGCTGCGCCTGTTAATATTTAATTGCCCTAACTGTTGAATCTGATCTATTGTATTCGTTACGTTCTGTAACGTATGAAATAACTCACTCACTATTTTCAAGAAGAGCTGGATCGAATTGTCCATTCTCGATATTGTGTAGATACAAGTTGATGCCTTCTTCTTCTTGTTTGTTATATTCAACGATTTGTTGCTGCGACTCCTGGTGGCTGAAGTCCATTGAAGGTTTCCATGTCTTCCTGGATTTCAGTAAGCATTGTTTCAAACATTTAAATCCCAATACGGCAAAAAATCAACTTTGATGTGGTGGATATATAGAGGTTCCTCCATAAGATTTTGGAAAACATCACCTTCCATTCAGTGCCACTATATTGATGACAATATAAACCACTCCCGATAATGGCTATCTTCTTAATCAGGAAGTGGTCTTTTATTTGAGATTATTTGGGGACGCTTCATCCCAAAATGTACTTTTTAGACAACCATTTTATTTGGTTTCTAATATACTTAATACATTTTTTACAGAATGTGCCGATTTTGCAAGGGCTGTTTTTTCATCATTTGTTAACGGAATTTCGATTATACTTTCAATTCCATTACCACCTAAAACGGTTGGAACACCTAGGTAAATATCCTTATAGCCATATTCACCTTCTAGATAGGCAATAGATGGTAAGATTCGTTTCTTATCTTTAAGGATTGCTTCTGTCATTTCGACCATCGAGGCAGCTGGTGCATAATAGGCACTACCTTGGCCAAGCAAGTTGACGATTTCGCCTCCGCCTTTACGCGTCCTTTCCACAATAGCTGCTATTCGTTCTGCTGGCAGTAATTTTTCAAGAGGTATGCCTCCTGCATAGGAATAGCGAACAAGTGGAACCATATCATCCCCATGTCCACCCAGAACAAATCCTGAAATATCCTCAATCGAAACTCCCAATTCTTCTGCAACAAAGGTATTAAAACGAGCTGTATCTAGAACACCTGATTGTCCAATAACGCGATTCTTTGGAAATCCTGTTGTTTTATAGCACACGTAGGTCATTGCATCGACTGGATTACTCAAAACTAAAATGTAGCTATTGGGAGCATACTTCTTAATATTATTTGAAACTTCAATCATAATCTTTTCATTTGTTGCTACTAAATCATCGCGGCTCATACCTGGTTTACGCGGAATACCAGCGGTTATGAGGACTAGATCAGCGTCTTGAATATCTTCATAATTAGAGGTCCCTGTAATGTTAGCGTTAAAGCGCTGAACTGGACTTGCCTCTAGCATATCAAGGGCTTTCCCTTTTGTAGGATTTGATTGTGAAGGAATATCAACTAATACAACATCTCCCAGCTCTTTTTGAGCTAGCATAAGAGCGGCTGTTGCACCGGTAAACCCTGCACCAATGACAGCTAATTTCTTTCGTGTAAAAGCCATTTTTCTCCTCCGTTCTTAGTCATGTTGTCTATCCATTAGATAAATATTATTCTGTTTTCTCATCTTGCTTAGGCTCGGCTTTTGGTGTTTCACTCTTGACGTTTGTTGCATTCTTCTTAGAATTTCTTGTATTACGTTTTGGTGTTGCTGATTTTGTAGGTACTGGTGAACTTTTTCCCTTTTCTTCTTTCTTACTTTCAAATAATGTAGAGTTGATTGATTCATCCGGATGTGGGATGACATGTGCGGAAATAAGTTCCCCCACTCTTCTTGCCGCCTCTTTTCCGGCATCTACAGCAGCTTGGACAGCACTCACATCGCCTTGAACTAAAACAGTAACAAGGGCTGCATCAACCTTTTCTTGTTTTACCAACGTAACATCCGCCGATTTTAACATTGCGTCCGCCGCCTCAATCGAACCGACTAATCCTCTCGTTTCAATCATTCCTAATGCTCTACCCACGTTCATTTCACCTCTTTTTCTACATCAACAGAATCTATAATTCCAATAATCAGGGCATCTATTGGTATCTTTTTTTCACTAGAAGATAGATTAGCAGCTGCGCTTCCACGGGTTACAAGAACTTGGTCACCAAATCCAGCTCCAATCCTATCTACTGCAACAAATGGAACTCCAGCATTCGTTCGGTCTGCATGTTCAGGTTGCACAATTAAGAATTTTAATCCTTGTAACTCATCCTCTTTCCTTGTAGCCCAAACGTTTCCAATTACTGTCCCTAATTCCATTTAAATTTTCGCCCCTTTTGAATCAAGTATCCTGATGTCTATTTGCATTTCTCTAGCGGTATCTCTAGCTAACGGTGTCATAATTGTATTAGAATCCACTTCTATGAAATTCTCCTTACAATCCTGTATATCACGCCTTGTCAAAATCTTTTTCTTTTTAGATCGTAGCTTATCCTTTTGACTTGAGGCAGTGGTTTCATTATTTGCTTCTACAAAGCGCTCAAAAGTGCCTACCCTTGCTCCAAACAATAGGAGTGAATCAATATATCCTCTTAGGTGAGTAACATATGCTTTATTAATGGGACTCTCGGAAAATAAACGGTCCTCTAAATAGATAGTGGGTACAATTGTTACAGGAGTTGACTCCATGAAACATCGAGAAAGTAATTTACTTTCGGGTGTGTCAAATATTCCCAAAGCCCCTTTTACAAGCAAGTCCTGTGTTGCGTGCATAAAGAGTACATGGTTGATATGATCCAATCTTACTTTTTCCTCGCCCACATAATTGCTAATCGACCATTTCGCTTGTAATTTCGATAATTGTTCAGGCGCTGCAAACGAAATATCCCCAACTACTAGTAAATTTGGTTTCTCTATTATATGGGGGTCCTTTACCGATAGCCTTGCAACAACTTCTCCTACAATTCTTTCAATCATCTCTCGATCAATCATGATCCGTTCTCCCCATACTTAACAATTCTCCCAAATGTTTTTCCTTTTAAAAAACCAGCATTCGCTTCATCTGTATCGACATGCATTTCGAGTTCGTATTTTGGTGAAACACGAATTAACACCTTGCCAAAAGTAATCGGTCGTTCTCCTTGAACCTCTATCTTCACATATTCTCCATCTTCTACACCTTGATTCTGTGCCTCGTCAGGATTCATGTGAATATGCGCCTGGGCAATGATTAATCCTTCTTTTTTGTAAATACTTCCTTTAGGTCCAACAATAGTAACTGGTGCTGATCCTTCAAGATTACCAGATTCTCTAAGAGGTGGCTTTACGCCAAGTTTAATAGAATCTGTTTGACTAATCTCTACTTGGGTCATATTACGCGCAGGACCAAGAATGCGCACTTTTTCAATGCTGCCTCTTGGTCCCACAATCGTAACGAATTCATTTGCTGCGAATTGTCCAGGCTGTGACAAATCCGCTTTTTTTGTTAACTTAAATCCTTCACCAAATAGTTCTTCAAGGTCACCTATACTCAAATGGCAGTGTCGAGCAGAAACTGCGATTGGAATAGAATAAGGTTTTGCCTTTATCCCATTCAATTGGGAAACAACTTCCTCCACAATCGTTTCTATGAGACGTTGATTCATGTTTCATGCTCCTAACCTATGTGTCTATTTATTATTCTTGGATTTCTAATTTTGGCAAAATGCTTTCTAATTCATTATGTGGTCGTGGAATAACGTGTACTGAAATGACTTCCCCAACACGCTGAGCTGCAGCAGCTCCAGAATCAGTAGCAGCCTTTACTGCACCTACATCACCTCGGACTAAGACTGTTACAATGCCTCCACCAACGTGTACTTTACCTACTAAGTGAACATTTGCTGCCTTTACCATCGCATCAGCAGCCTCCACAGAAGCAACTAGTCCTTTAGTTTCAATCATTCCTAATGCTGTTAATTCTCTACTCATTTTTATTTCCTCCTATAGGTTCGTTTTTTAATTTTTATATTTTAATAAATTTGTTAATTCATTTGATATTTTTTTATAACTTGGTTCACCATTTCTGCTACTTGCTTTTCATCAATTTCATTTTTCGATGGTACTTTGTTCAAGATTTTTTTTACAATATCATCAATACTTTGAGGTTTGCTCGTTTCTTGTTTACTAGTTGTATTTGAAGAGGATGGTTTAGGAATCGAAACTTCCTTAATTCCATATGCCATTCTCTTGATATTAATTAGATGACGAGCTGTTACATTATCAGAAGTGATATTCCCACCAAAGGAACCACATCCCAAAGTCAAGGATGGCAATAAGCCTGTTGTTGCACCCACTGCCCCAATTGACGAAAGTGTATTTACCATCAATCTTGAAACTGGCATTTCAAGAGCAAATTCATTTGCAACTTTTTCATCATTTGTATGAAGCGCTAAGCTATGTCCTCTTCCACCTAAATTAAGAAGCTTTGTACAATATTCTTTCGCTTCTTCATAATTATCTGCTGTATAGAAGCCAAATATTGGAGAAAGTTTTTCAATTGAGAACGGTACACTTTTTCCCACATTCGTTTCTTCAGCAACTAATATTCTGGTATCAGACGGTACAGTAAATCCTGCCATCTCCGCAATTCTAGCCGCACTTTGACCGACAATTGCAGGATTCAATTTTCCTGGCTCTGGTGATATGAGTTTTTCTAGATTTGCCTTTTCACTTTCGTTCAACATGTATGATCCATTATTTTTTAGCTCACGAATCACCATATCTTTAATATTCTTATCTACAACAAGCGCTTGCTCTGTTGCACAGATGGTGCCATTATCAAAAGATTTACTATCTACAATCATTGAAACGGCCTTCGAAACATTTGCTGTCCTTTCAATATAACAAGGTACGTTTCCTGGTCCTACACCATAAGCTGGTTTGCCAGAGCTATAAGCAGCCCTTACCAAACCACCACCACCAGTTGCTAAAATAACGTCAATATCACGATGCTTCATTAATTCAGATGTTGCAGCCATGGAAGGTTTTGAAATCCAACCAATCAGCCCTTCTGGAGCTCCAGCCTCAATCGCTGCCTGTTCACAAATTTTCAGTGCTTCTACTGTACATTTAATGGCATGTGGATGTGGACTTACAACAATTGCATTTCTAGTTTTCAAGGAAATCAATGCCTTAAAAATAGCAGTCGAAGTAGGGTTTGTCGTGGGAATAATCCCAGCTACAACTCCGAAAGGATAGGCGATTTCTGTTACTCTCCTCACTCGGTCCTCATTAACAATTCCAACCGTCTTTTCATCTTTAATTGATTCATAGACGGCCATCGAACCTACTTCATTCTTTATCTTCTTATGCTCAACAATACCCATCCCTGTTTCTTCAACAGCCATCTTTGCAAGTTCAAGTGATTTTGAATAAGCAGCTTTTGCAACACGTTCAACAATTTCATCAACCTGCTGCTGTGTAAAGGACAAGTACTTCAGCTGCGCTTCTTTTGCGCGTTTAACCGCATTGCGCATTTCTTGAATGGATTGGAGATCTTGGTCAAATTGCACAGGACAAACTCCTTTCTATTTAATATTTCAATGGATTTTCAGCAATCCGTAGAATACTCTCTCGGAACGCATCGGCTGCTGCCTTACAAGCAGATTGTGAACCTGTCAGCAATCCTCCACCAAAGTTCGTTTCAGACGGTGGTCCAAAAAACTTAACTAATTCTACGTCTGCAGCCTTCAAAGCTGCATCTAAACCATATACTGCTTCAAGAGGAGGTGCGATTAAATAAGCAATCGGTTCTCCCTGATTGATACCTGCCTCTTTTGAGAGGTAAGAACCAGAACTAGAAATAACATGAGCATATATTGCATGCGTTTTTTCTGAATCAAACGCTTCAAAATATGCATCAGTTTCAGCAGTTTGTAGTACAGCTTCTATTCCACTTTGAACTTCATCTGGTGTTGGTCCTGCTAAGATACCTATCATTTCACCAGATAGAGGTCCTGAAGCATGAGCAGACCCAGCGTAAAACGATCGCGCATAGACAACATCAACAGCTGCCCTTTTCGTTGCTTCATCTAAAGCTGTGTATCCAATATCATCAACGGTTGATGTAAAGATTCCCAAACTTCGCTGATGAGGTCCAAGGTTCAATTCCCTTCCCAAAACAGGATCTACATTTGGTATGATACGAACAGCTAAAATATCAGCATAAATTCGCTCTAAGGCCAAATTGATTACCTCCTATGATTCTTTCTGAACCAGTGATACTCCACTAGCTTCATATTTTAATATTTTTTGAATCACAGTTCCGATATAAGCACCGGCTTCTACAGGGGGAATACCGCCCTTATGGATGTTTGAAATCACCATCCGGTCTGCTTCAATTGTTCCTATTCTTGGCTGGTAACAAAGGTATGCGCTTAAAGATTCTGCACTAATAAGTCCCGGGCGTTCACCAATTAAGAGAACCACAACATCTGGTTGAAGGATTTCACCGACATCGTCCATTACAGCGACTCTACCTTTTTCAATATAAAAGGATGTCCCTGTATCAATGCCAAGACTTTTCAAAGATTGTTGTAAAGAGAGGTAAACATCTTCCACATTCTCTTCGACTGCGCTTGAGCTTAACCCATCAGATACAATAATTTGAACTGTCGGGGTTTTCTTACATTTTTCAAGGATTGTTTTCTTTGCTTTATCTGATAATTTTCTTCCAAAATCAGGTCTGCGAATATAAACCTCTTTATCGTTTACCTTCGTTTCCACCTTAAATAGTTCCAAGCTTTGTAGAAGCTTATCATTCACCATTCCATAGACAGCATCTACAGCTGCAGCGTGGTCATATCTAAACTTTAACCAAGTATTCGTTTTGGGACGAAGACCAGCTCTACCAATTCCAATTCGAGCAGGTGTTTTCGAAACTAATTCCTTAAGCTCATCTGGGTTTTTAGGATTTTCAATTCCGGTTAGTGTCTCAAGGTTGGTTGGTATATCTGATTCCTGTTCGATTGGCCCCTCTGAATTATTGGTATAAGGCTTAATCTGAATAACATCCCCAAAAGATTCAGTACTTTCTTCATGAACTGTAGAATGGAATGTCTCTTTCTTTTTTGAATTAGAAGAATGATCCCAAAATGTAACAGCTGTTTCTTCTTGTTTTTCAACAACAGAATGCTGTTCATCTGTGCCTTGTTCATTCTGTAACTTTTCAATAACGAGCTTAGTGACCATCTCAACTAAATCTGGATTCATTTGATTCATCTCCTAACGTGAAAAAATGGTTGGATCTCCTGCAACTTTGCTAAGTTTTCCATTTTCGAATATGCCCATTTTTTCCAGCCATTCCGCAAATAGTGGGGATGCACCTTTGTTCAATGTTTGTCTTAATGTAGCTACGTCATGGTAACTGAGTGATTGATAATTTAGCATGCAATCATCCCCCATTGGTGTAGCGATGACAAAATTCACTCCTGCTGCAGTCAAAAGGACACTCAAATCTTCAATATCATTTTGGTCAGCTTTAATATGGTTTGTATAGCAAATATCTACACCCATCGGAATTCCGTGCATTTTCCCCATAAAATGATCCTCTAATCCTGCTCTGATAACCTGCTTGTTGTTATACAAATACTCAGGGCCGATAAATCCAACAACAGTGTTGACAATGTACGGGTCATAGTAACGCGCAAATCCATAATTTCTTGATTCTAATGTCATTTGATCGATTCCAAAATGAGCTTCTGCTGATAATTCGGAACCTTGCCCTGTCTCAAAGTACAAGCACTGTGGACCGGTTCCCGTTCCTAAGGTTCGAGCCATGTCCCTAGCTTCCTCAAGCATCGTTGCTGAAATACCAAAGGAACGATTTGCAGACTCAGTTCCAGCGATACTTTGGAAAATCATATCTGCTGGTGCTCCTTGTTCGATGGCTTTCATTTGTGTTGTAACGTGAGCTAATACACAGTTTTGTGTTGGAATCCGCCAATCTTGAATAAAATCATGTGTAGCATGAAGCAACCGTTTTACACTTTCAACTGAATCATCTACAGGATTAATTCCTATAACGGCATCTCCTATTCCATAAGAAAGCCCTTCTTTTAATGATGCAATAATTCCTTCAACATTATCTGTTGGATGGTTTGGTTGAAGACGTGATGCTAGGGTTCCTTTCTGTCCAATTGCAATGTTACATTTTGTGACAATTTCTACTTTATTTGCAGCATGTACTAAATCGAGATTAGACATGATTTTCGTAACAGCTGCAATCATTTCACTATTTAAGCCTAAGCTCAGGCGTTTAAGGTCCTCTCCAGTTACCTCATCATTTAAAATAAATTCTCGTAACTCTGCCACAGACCAATTTTTAATTGATTGATATACTGGTTCTTTCACCTGACTTTCTATAATTTTTGATACTTCATCCTTTTCAGGAGGGAGTAGTGGATTTTCCCGAATATTTGAAAGTGTTAATTGACTTAGAACCTCTTTTGCTGCAATACGTTCTTGTACTGTTTCAGCCCCAATACCAGCTAAACGATCCCCTGATTTCTCTTCGTTTGCTTTTGCGAATAAATCTTTTAATGATGAGAATTGATAAACTGTACCCAAATAATTGGTTTTCAGCCTCATTTGGCCCCCTCCTTTCTTAATGGTGGAATGTTAATGTTTTTATAACTACTGGGACAACACTCGTTTGTAGAAGATGACCAATGTCAATATAGTCACCATGTTCAACTCGAATTTGATCGATACATATGATGCTTTGTGTTGGACTTTGAACTTTCAATGTTTGCCCTAATGCCTTTGCATGATCACTTTCGAGAACGATAACCAGTGGCTGTTTGGTGTTTATCTTTAATTTCATAGAATCCAAGATTGCTTTGGCAAATGCTTGGATATCCTTAAAGCTCAAATAAGGAATTTCTGTAAAATACAAGGCAAAATTTTGTCCCTCGTGATTCGGGTCATAAATTTCAATAGCCTGTTCAACAGATTTTCGTAGTTGCTTCAATCCTGTGTCTAAGTTATTCCCTAATGGAACTTGATAAACAGGCAAGTTTCGAAGTGGTAGGTCATTGCTATCAACCTGGATTGTAGCGCCACTTATTTCAGTAGTTTGTGTCCCAGCACCTAGTACTGTTGCTCGTACAGTCTCATCAGGTTGAATCCAAGTCCACTTAGATAACTCTTTGCTCTCTTTTAAGGATGTGGCTAGCTTTTCTCCGATGTCGTCATAATCTACTTCACTTGCTGATGCGGATTCCTGACGATAGATACACTCACTAATTCCACCTGAGAACATGATCGTTTCAATTTCTTCCTTCCAATTTGGCTCATGTCCTAGAAGTAGGACTTTATCTGAGTCAGTCAGTCTTCTTTCCAACATTCTAGAAATGACTGTTGCCATATAATCCGTTAGCTTTTTCTCCTCAGAATTGTTTCTGACGTCTCCTTCTTTAACTGAAACGCCCCAATGATTAAATAGCTCTTTAATTGGTGGAGAAATACTTTTAACTCTTGAGTGACTATACTCAATGAGCCGTCCACCAATATGTAGGGTACAGGTTCCACATAGTTTTCCTGACTTATAAACAGCTACGTTTGCCGTTCCACCACCAATATCTATATTGGCAATAACTTTTCCTGCCTTCTTCGAAAACTCAAATGCGCCAGAACCTTTTGCCGCAATAATTCCCTCTAAATCTGGACCTGCAGTTGCTACAAGAAAATCACCAGCATGATCAGATAGTTGATGAACCATTTGTTGGGCATTTTGTTTTGTGGCTGTTTCACCTGTGATAATGACAGCCCCTGTTTTAATATCATTTGCGGTAATTTTTGCCTTTTCATACTCCTTTTTGACAAGCTCTTCTACTTGCTCAATATTTATTGTTGTAGAATTCAATAAGGGCGTTCGATAGATTGGGCTTCGATGTAAGACTATTTTATTAACAATCTCAATACGTGGCATATGTGTTCCGCCAGCCATATTCATTAATGAAAATTGACTGATAACAATCTTAGTAGTACTGGTCCCAATGTCAATTCCAGCACTTAAAATTTCCTCACTTTGAGGCTCATACTTTTTGATGTAGCTCACCTCATTCCAAACTAATGACAAAAGAAAAAAAGGCACCCTATACAAACTGTCATTATTGACAGGTTATATAAGGCGCCTTTGCCTAGTAAATTCATTTGTTATATTAATAATATAATCTAATGCTATATTATTGTAAAGGTTTTCACACGAAAATGAGTAATTCGCTTTGTTTTGTTTCAGCATATTCTCTCATATCTAGCATCGTGTTACAGTTTACTAGATCCTTAATTTCCTGAATACCTTTACCAGTAATGGAGGAACTAATTACAATAGGACCGTTTGGAATAACTCGTTTTAGTTGTTGAACGGCTGAATCGATATCAGCATTTTCAGAATCACTTTTTGTCACGACCCCAATTGGGAGTTTGTTGATACCTGTGCTAAATCCAGGTGGAAAAATTGTTTTTTTTCTAGTCGCATCCTGTAAGAACAAAACATGAGTCACTTCAAGTGATGTAGCCATAATATTTTTATAAAATAATGGATTTTCGGTGTACTCACCAGGTGTATCAACAATCCAGTCGTAATAAACTAATGCCTGAGTTTTTACTGCTTCTACCTCTCGACCTAAAAGAGCATTTGTTAAAGTAGATTTACCAGCACCAATTGATCCAATCAACATCGCTCTATTTTTTCTAGCCATTTTAATACTCCTTTACGATTTAGTAATGGCTGCCGGGGTATATTTTAAGGTTTCTGATAAGAATCTATTAATCTCTTCCATTGCCATTTCGACAGAAGATACTGTTCCTACAATCACTAGACTACCAGTAAAGCGGTCTAAAAATCCAATTTCAACATCTGCCGCTTTCGTTGCAAGATCACCTGCAATAATTACTGTTTCACTTGGAGTTAATGTAAGAATACCAATAGCTCCAGCCTGCTGTATACCTAATTTTTCAAACATATCAGGACCTGGGTTTGCGATTAAGTGACTCAATGTAACCTGTTTTCCCGGAACAAATTCCTGAATAAATCGCTGTTTCTCTTCACTCAACCTTAAAAACCTCCTTGTTTTATGCCTCTAAGCTGCGTTTTTGTTCTACTAGGTCTTCCTTCGGTAAGTACTCATCTTTACCAATGATTCCCGCTTCACGATCTTTTTTCTCTA
The DNA here is from genome assembly GCF_059759275.1 of Ferdinandcohnia sp. GQ5. Taxonomy (NCBI): domain Bacteria; kingdom Bacillati; phylum Bacillota; class Bacilli; order Caryophanales; family Bacillaceae; genus Ferdinandcohnia; species Ferdinandcohnia sp. GQ5. The sequence goes on along the minus strand of NZ_JCAXEW010000011.1, from coordinate 183,096 downwards.
ATTCCAAGGCCTTCGGTACAGATAACCAATAAGCCAAACCAATTCCAATTGCCCCTGCGGAAATTTTGCCAACTATAATTGGAAGAATTAATGTAGGCTGGAAATTGGCTGTAAAGGATAAATGATCTCCAAGTAAGAAAGCAGCACATACACCAAAAGCGATATTGATAACTTTATCCTTTGGAGGCATTGTTTTTACTAATTTGAACATAGCAAGGATATTTGCAATAGTCGCAATTAATCCAGCACTTCCTTCTTTACTTAAGCCAAGCTTTCGACCAAGTGCTTCAAGTGGTCCTCCCGCGTATTTCTGTAATAAATATACCATCGGGAATGCACCTGCTAGCATAATTCCGATATAACCAGCTGTTTCAAGAGCACGGAATTGATCATCAGCATCTGCCATGATTGGATCGAATCCCCACGCACCGAATACAGTTGAGAATAAGCCTGTAAAAATTTCAACAATCGAGAAAACAAGAACCAGCTTAATAGCAGCGTCCATGAGTCGGCCAAACAACATGAAACCTTTGATCATTAAATCTGGTAGAAAATATAAACCAGCTGCAATAAGTACTACAAATATGAGTAATGGACTTAAGTTTAATAATATTTGACCATATCCTAAGGCAAATTGATATTTTGCTTCACCAGATGTTGATATAAAATCTCGTACCGTTGAGTTTGTAAATACGATAATTGTACTAGAAATGAGTGCGCCAATCGGGATGGTTAATACCCCCGCCATTACTCCAAGGGCCATATATTTATGGTCACGTTTATCAAGCATCGCTAACCCCATTGGAATGGAGAAAACAATCGTTGCACCTGCCATAAATCCAACAATCATCGCCATAATCCAACCCTCTTGGGTTTCTTTTAATACCTCAGCTAATTGGTAACCACCCATATCAGTTGCTAAAATAGAAGTTGCTGCAATAGCAGGATCTGCACCAATCGCTGAAAATACTGGGCCAAATACTTTATCGATGAACCAAGATAAATAAGGAATTGATGCCATAATCCCCGCAGCAGGTACGAAAATATGTCCAACTGCATGTAACCCTTCCATAAATTGAGCACCTAACCCATCATCACTGTTTCGAATTGCAGCAACAGCCCCTGCAACCGCACAAAGCATGATGATATAAATTACAATTTGCCCTACCATTTCCATTTAAATATCCCTCCCTGTTCTCTGTTATTATATAAATGGAGAATACGTATTTTTTCACACGATAGACTACCCTTATAAAAAGACAAAAAGGTACTGTACGGTATAAAAATGGATATACCGTTACAGCACCTTTGCTTCGTCTATTCACTTGTAAAAATGTTACACATCATATTTTAATATGATGTGCTTTGCTACCTTCTCCAGAGTAACCTGTTTATTCATACTAATCTTTCTCATTTTTTTAAATGCATCATCTTCGTGTACATTAAACTTTTTCATTATAATTCCTTTTGCTTTTTCAACTACTTTTCTTTCCTGTAATTGTTTATTAATATTCTGAACTTGTTCACGATATGAATTTGCATTTTCAGCTTGTTTTAATGCGATTTCCACAGCTGGAATTAAACTTGCTTCGGTAATAGGTTTCACTAAGTAGCCCAAGATATTGGCTTGCTTTGCCTTATCAATATATTCACGTTGACTGTAAGCCGTTAAAATAAGAATTGGAGTATGTAATTTTTTTGATATAATTTCACTTGCTTTTAGGCCATTTAATTTAGGCATTTTAATATCCATAATGATTAAGTCGGGATTTAGAGAAAAAGCTTTTTCTAAAGCCACTTCACCATTGCTAGCTTGCGCGATTACCTCGTATCCGTTATCCTCAAGCATCATTGCTATATCCATCCGAGTAATCGACTCATCCTCAACTACCAATACCCTTTTTTTCATGCCTAATTTCCCTCCTTTTTATATCGGGAAAACAACTGAAGCAACGGTCCCATTCTCAGCCTTGTGAATTTTAAATTGACCTGACAAATCATGTTCAATTAGAGTTCTTACTATATCTAACCCTAATGATGATTTTGATGGAGGTGAATAACCTTCACCATTATCTATTACTTGAACGATGATTTGACTATCCATTTGCTGTAATTGTACCTCAATTTCACCTGATTCAATTGTTTTAAATGCATGCTTTACACAGTTTTGGACTAATTCATTGACAACAAGTGCAACTGTAACTGCTTTATTGGATTTGATTTGTATATTTGGGCCAGAGTATGATAACGAAATATTCTTATCTACCCCTGATTCCTTCACAAGTTCATTTCCAATCTTTTCAATTAATTGATAAAGATCAACATCATCTACAGTTGAATTTGATAATATGATTTCATAAACGGCAGCAATACTTGTTATTCGATTGAGACTTTCCTCGAAATGAATTTTACTTTCTTCAGGAAGCCCTCTTCTCATTTGTAAACGTAATAGACTCGCTACAGTCTGAAGATTATTTTTCACACGATGATGAATTTCTCGAATTGCAACTGACTTAACAATAAGCTCCCGTTCTTTCTCTCGTAATTCAGTTATATTCTTTAAGATAACAAAGAAGCCGTATTCGCTTTCCTTCATGGATAGTCTTATCTTCTTCACTTGAAAAAACCTATTCAAGATCGTTAGTTCTTTGATTAGGAGGTCTTCTGGATCTTCAAGAATACTATTTATTTCAGGAAAAAACTCAATTAACATCCGATCAACCCAATGACCATCCGCATAGGTCTCTTGAATTAAGTTAGATGCTGATGGATTACAATAAACGATTCTCCCCCTATCATCAATTAAAAACAAAGATTCCTCAAGCATTTCCGGAATGATTGGACGATTTTGTGTGATTCCGACCAAAATTTCGCTCAATGTCTCAGTTGCTTCTGATAACGCTTCCATCTTTTCCTGAGTTTTTAGCTGCTCACTGATATCTTTTTCCATGATTAAGGTTCCGATGACTTTATCCCTATTATTTTTAATTGGGACAACACTTTGATTTACGGTTCTACCTTCTTGTGTTAATGCACGATTTAGAAAAATTGGTTTGCCTGTCTTCAATGAAGATAACACGGAAGGTTCAAAAACATCATAAGCAAATTTACCGACAATAGGTTTTGAATAGATGGATTTAGCTGTTGTTGGTGAGGCTTCTGCTACAACAATTGCATGTTTTCCCTCTTTTGTAAGGCAATCAACAAATACATTTGCCTTATTTAAATCTGCAATCAAGAATAAGTTTGCAGCCACACTTTTTATAATTTCAATGTCTACCTCAGATAGATTTGTGTGGAGGGTACACAACTCCTCAATCTTGTTGTTTGTCATAGTACTTATCTCCTGTTTCTATTGAGAGCAATATATAATAAGTATTATAAGAGTCTTATATTTTTATGTCAATATTATGAATTTAATAATTAATATGATTAATAGACTTTTAGACAAAAAACAGGAATAAAGAATGTCAATTGACATTTCATTATTCCTGTTTTTTTACAAGGTTTATGATAATTGAGTAAGCTTAACGCCACTTACCTTATGTTTTAAAACCCTTTCTATTATGTCAGCAAGGTAAGCACCCGCTTCGACAGGAGGAATTCCACCTTCATGTATATTTGAAATTACCGTTCTGTCTGCCTCAACCGTATTTTCTGTTGGTCTGTATATAAGATAGGCACTAATACTTTTGGATGTAGCAAGCCCTGGTCGTTCACCTATCAAGGAAATCACTACATCACAATTTGTCATAGAAGCGATTTCATCTTGAATCCACACACGACTTCTTTTAATAAAAACAGGTTCTCCCATTGAAATATTTTTCACCTGTAATCCTTGAATTAATGAAGGTAGTAAATCTGGTATATTGGCTTCAATCCCGGTGGAGCTTAGGCCATCCGATATGACAATTTGGACTTGTTTGTTTTTTGATAGATTTTTTTTAGCCCAATCTCTAGAAGTATCATTTAAAAAACGACCGCTATCTAAATTCATTAAATATTCATCCATTGATTTTGATTTGGAATGAAGGACAGGTAAATTCATTTCTTTTAAAAATTCCTCTGATACTCCATTAAATACTGCATCCTGTGCAGCAGCATGGTCGATCCGAAAATAGAGATATTCCTTTGTTTTGAATCGTGTCCCTGTACGACCAACTCCAATTCTTGCTGGTGTTATCGCCCTTGCTTTTTCGATGATGTCATAATCAACTGGATTATCTACTCCAATTTCTCTTTTATTCTCCACAATAATATGACTATTGATGTTTTCTTGTTGATCATTGGTGCTGGATACCTTTTTCTGTTTTTCCAATTCTTCAATTACTTGATTGACAATGTCTTGAATATCCATTCCATCATCTCCTATTATTTAAAAATAGATAAGTCTCCTGCTCTATCAGTTAATTGACCATTTTCCATAATCCCCATTTTTTCCATCCAAATTTCAAATTCTCTTAATGGTCGTAAACCTAGCATCTCTCTTAAACTAGCATCATCATGGTAACTTGTATCCTGATAACTAAGCATTACATCATCCCCGCCTGGAACTCCCATATAAAAGTTCGCCCCAGCTAACGCCGTTAACATTCCAGCGATTTCCTGGTCATTTTGATCAGCTTGCATATGATTTGTATACGTTGGCGCAATCCCCATTGGAATTCCATGTAATTTCCCCATAAAAAGATCCTCTAAATCCGCACGTATCATTTGTTTTCCATCGTATAGAGTTTCTGGTCCAATAAATCCAGAGACATTATTGACCATAAATGGTTTCCAGTGGCGTGCAAACCCGTAGGTTCTTGACTCAAGGGTTTGCATATCAACACCGTGGTGAGAATTGAGTGAAACCTCAGAACCTTGTCCAGTTTCGAAATAAAATTGATTCGGACCTGCTGAAGTACCGTGTTTAGCCATTAGGTCTGCTGCCTCATCTAAAATAGACTTTGAAACTCCAAAATCATCATTTGTTGAATTTGTTCCAGCTAAACTTTGAAAAATGATTCCACTTGGTGCCCCTTTTTCAATAGCTTTCATTTGAGTGGCAATATGTGCTAATACACAATTTTGTGTCGGAATTTCCCACTGCCTCATAAAATCATGTGTCATGTGTAAAATCCTAGATACAGATTCTACTGAATCGTTATTAGGATTGACTCCAATTACTGCATCCCCTGCCCCGTACGAAAGTCCTTCCTTTAAAGAAGCAAGAATTCCTTCTAGATTGTCATTTGGATGGTTAGGCTGACAGCGAAAAGCTAAACGGCCTTGTTCCCCAATTGTTGTGTTGCAGTGAGCAGTCGGTCTAACTTTCTGTGAAGCCATCACCAAATCGATACTGGACATTAACTTTGCAACAGCAGAAATCATTTCACTCGTTAGCCCTTTACTAATTCGTAGCAGTTGGGAAGAACCTGTGTTGTGCGAGAGGATGTATTCCCTTAATTCACCAACTGTCCAACCCGAGATTTCTTGATAAATATATTGATTAATATCATCATAGATAATCCTTGTCACTTCGTCTGATTCATATGGAATCACTGGTTCCTTGTAAATGTCCTTTAAGGTTAACTCACTTAAAACAAATTTTGCTGCCATACGCTCCAAATTCGAACGAGCTGCAATACCCGCCATAATATCCCCAGATTTTTCCTCACTTGCTTTTGCTAAAATTTCTTTAATGGACTGAAATTGATACACTTCATTTTTCAATGTACATTTAAACATCTTTAAGCCTCCAATCTATTTAATCTTCTTCACAATTCAGGATTCGGAAAGCGCTAACAATAATAAGTTAAATAAAAAAGGCACCTTAACAACAAGCCATAAAAATGGCTTCAGTTAAGGCACCTTTACCTGAACGTTTCACTTTTTAACAATTATAGCAAAGAGTGTAAAAACTTGAAAGGTTGTTTTTCGTAATGTTATATAATTGCAGGTTTGATCACTTTTCTATTTTATTCGACCGATAATCCATTCCAAACAATTTATATTTTTTCAGAGACCCGGGTAGCATCTTAAGCAATCCAACCGGCAATTTCTCGCAGTCTTCTTTCGACCTTTTAAAGCGGAACAACTCCTTTACCAATCTCTAACATAACGAGGGACGATTCAATTGTTACGTTTTTGTTTTTCGTAAAGCAAGGTCTCCAAAATTTCCATAAACCTACTTCGAATGTTGTCATTGTTTTGGTATTCGTAAGCTCAGTTGCAATCCATTTTTCCCGTCCCTCTTATACCAAGGTAGTTTCGGGCTCACATTTTGTTTCCCACTATCGGAGCGAATTACCATCATAGGCTATTATCCAGCTACATCGGTTATTCTCTTCTCCTACTAACTTCCTTCCCGAGAAGGCACCGCCAATAACGAGTTGCATTTCCATCCCTCTTCATACTGCATTGATAATAAAACACCCTGACCATGTGAAACCGAATCCTCCCAAAAGGTTTTTAAAGCTAAGTATTTTGATACTATGTAGCGAATGACACCCACATGGGTAATGACAAGAATATGCTTCCTCTCATTAGTTGGACGTTCCATTACTTGTAGAAATAAATCATGGAGAAAGGCATCAATTCTTGATTTGAAGGTTTCCGCTGCCTCACCGTTTGGTATTGGTATTGCTTCCCAATCATCAAGCCACTCCTGATAACGTGGCTCATTTTCTAAGTGATGATATGTTTTTCCCTCCCAATCACCAAAGTCTATTTCTCTTAATCTTGAATCTATAGTAGCTTCCGTCGAAATATTTAAATAATCAAATGTTTCTTGGCACCGTCGTAAATCACTAATAAAGATAGAATCAAATTCCTGCTTTACTAAATCTCTTTTTAACTCTAAAAGTTGATGTAGTTCACTTTTTATAACTTGTCGGTCCGCATGCCCTAAATACCGTTTTTCCTGATTCCAGTCGGTTATCCCATGACGAACGAGAAATAAGTCCACATTATAGCAAGTCCCCATAATTCGCCTCCTTCTATTACGGTACCAAGTAAATCTCCATCTGTGCCTTTAAGATCCCATTATCGATCTGATAATAGAAGAACAAAACTCAATTAGCTATTTTCCCCTCCTGTTTTTGAACGCCAAAAAACGCTTTCCCTCAGGAAAGCGTTGTGGAAAGGCAATTTATATACTGCTCGTATATAAAACTTGCAATCTATCTATTAAATAGCAAACATATATTATTTAGAGATTGCCGCTCTTTAAACATTCCTTTCCTCGAGGAAGCTTAAACAAAACAAATAGGCAGGTCTCCTGACTTGCAAATTAACGGTTGGATACTCCTTCCCATGCTAGTTGCACAGTGGATAAAACGTAACCTTCCTCCTTGCTTACAGTGGCGGGACCGTGTTGGAATTGCACCAACTTCCCTCTTAGTCTTAATTGGCTCACCAGGAGCACATTAAGAAACCTATTTGTTAATATTCGTTTTTTTATTCTAACTGCATTATAGTCCAATCATATACATTTGTAAAATATTGTTACTTCCGAAGCAAAGTAAATCGTAAGGTAATTTGAACCTACTTAAATTACTTTAGTTACATATGGTATTCGGTTAAACACTATCAAAATAGACCTTATGTTAATCCAATGATTCTACGGTAGATTAGAAATTGCCATTCTCGTCCACCCCATCTATCCAGTAAAGTCTCCTTACACTATATATATTTAAAAATATTTTAATCTCTAAAGTAAAAACTGTGACAATCATAAAATAGTTGTCACAGCCATTTATTTTAGAGCAATGTTTTATTCACCCAACTGTTGAATTTGATCTATTGTATTCGTTACATTCTGCAACGTTTGAAATAACTTACTATTTTCAAGAAGAGCAGAATCTAATTGTCCATTCTCGATATTAGCTAGAAGCAAATTAACGCCTTCTTCTGCCTGTTGGTTATAATCGACGATCTGTTGATGGAGGTCCTCTGCGACTCCTGGTGGCTGAAGCTCGTTGAATGAATTCATGTCTTCCTGCATTTCAGTTAACATCATTTCAAAATCAGCTCTTGCTTGTTCATCGGTAACAGCCTGTTCTGCTAGGCTGGGAGCATCGTTAACAAAAGTACTAACCTCATTGACATAATCCGTTGCCTCATTCACATACGTTAATGTATTATTAACATCCTCAAGGACAGAACAAGCCCCAAGAAATAGTAACCCTATTAAAGAAATAACTAAAAATCGTTTCTTCACCATATCCCCTCCTGTTTGTAAGCATACCTTATATACGATACGAAACGGGAAAGGTTTCAAATTTCTTTCTACCCCCTTGTTTCTAAACTTCAATTACTACTATTGAAACGAATCCTCGAAAAGAATTATATGCTTGCGATTTCCAATTCCATCACCATTTATATCCCAGTAGGGTAAAAAATCAACTTTGATATGGTCGATATATAGTGGTTCATCCATGAGATTATGGAAAACATCATCTTCTCGTTCAGTTCCACTATATTCGATGACAATATCTAAATCACTTTCGGCATGAAAATTGCTGTATAAACGACTCCCGATAATGGCTATCTTTATTATTTCAAGATCAAAATCGTCAAGTGTCTCGTTAACATGAGACATGATCATTGATGCTATTTCACTCTTGGAATATTGACTTAACCCGTACACCTCAACAGTACCCAGAAAGACACCTCTATTCTTCTTTTAAATAATGTATACAACTTTAGTAGTAACCTTGTGTCCCAATTTTTAGTTTTTCCTTTAGTACATTCATCACTTATTAACTGTCCACTTTGTGTGATGACCATTAAGAAGTAATGAGGTAACCTTGGTTTTGAATGTCTACATTAAATTGGATATCCATTTTCAAATTTGTATAGTATTTTGTTCTCCAATTTTTTAATTCCTTACGTGTTAATTCTCTCCGAAAGAATTGACCTATTCCAAAAATATCTGCCTTATTCTCTTTTGTTTTTAAAATCATATTGTTAAATCGTTCACTAAGTGCTTGGTTTAATTCCTTTTTAATTTCATTTAGAGAAGGCTCTCCTCTTGTTTCCAATATCACTACCTTCAACTTAATCTTACTTTTTAAGAAGGGTTGGTTGTTATGAAACGAACCTTTGTGGTGGATTGTATTATTAACTATCCGAACAGTTGCTTTTTCCATAACCTCAATTTCTCCTGAACTACTTTCGCCTTTAAAGATATTATATAATAGCGTTTCATCCGGACTTATTTGATCTACCATTTTCCCATTTTTAACGATGGCTGATCCTATTTGTTCCATAGGAAATTCATCCCCTGAACGAATTAAGGGGATTGCAACATCATACGTATAGGAATGGATTCCTCGGTAAACTTCCCAAACTCTTGTAAGTGCAATATCAGGATCCCAACCTGCATTCTTCTCAAAGAAATCAACAGTTGTTGAACCAACTAATCCAATTGTATCTTTTAACTTTGAGAAGAGCACATTTATATCCTCATCACTAATGGCTACCAATGCTTTAGGTGAAACTTCACGGGAACGCATAAATCCTCCAATAATATCTTTTACACCGTCCTCTGCTGCTCCTCTTTCTATTATGATAAGTTTTACATGAAGTAGATCGACCCTGCTTTCTAAATTTCTACTGATTGTGTCAATCGCCTTTGCTATGGTTTTATCTTTGAAAGATACGATCCTTGATTCGATTTTCCCAGCATTTGATACTGGTAGATTAATTATAACTTCATATTCATTCTCTATCTTAGAAACACCGAGAACAACCGGAAGTAATCGATGGTTGATATCCTTATTATCCCAGCATCCCGTCAAAGGTAAAATCGTAATAAGTAAAATTGCAAATGTATATATGACATTTTTATTAAATAGTTTCATGTTTACCCTTCCTTTTTCTGACTCCCCAGAAATAGATCGATAATGGAACAGCTATAAATACGTAGAATCTTAATAATGTATTCCACCAAAATAGTTTCTCAACATCCTTCCAATCTGGAATCAAAAAACAAAGAAAAAAGAGTAATGAGGATAATATATACAGAAGGTGGACTGGTTTAATACTAGGCACATAACGATTTATAATAAGGATTGTTTTACACATAACAAGAGAAATATATAAAATCATAAAAGAAATTAAACTTAATAGGAAAAAGAGAGTCACTCTATCAAACATCAGCCAACTAACGTTAATTGAGTCAGCAATGACTACAAATGGTAAAAAGGTAACCGAAGCAGTAGCTTGGCCTAGGGTAAGAATAGGAATATAAACGGAAAAAATAAAAAAAGGAATAAGTAGTAATGCCGAAAAAATGATGTACTTTCTCTCATACGAAAAATAAGGTTGTACAAATCCAAGAAACAAAAAGCCACCTGAAAACACAAAAAAGCTTTCATAGTAACTCCTACTTGTAAGGAAGTTAAGATCAGGTGTTACAGGATTAAAATATCTCCAATCCACATTTTGAAATGATAAGATGAAAACAAATAAGAATAGTGGGAGAAAAATAATAGCCAACATTAAACCTGTCCTTAAAACCGTTTCCATTCCGTTTTTTGCAACATATGTTGAAACAATCAATAATAAAAGAGTAACCGCCCAAAGTGGCGTAAATGATAAAAAAACAAGTGTAATAATTTCTGAATAAGCTCGAACGGTTATTAATGTAATAATGAAGAAATACAATAGTACCGGAACTAGAAGTAGTATGACAGCACCTTTCCCTATACCCGAGAATATACTAATTAAGTTTTCTCCAGGAAAATAATTTAAACCTTTCATATAAATGTGTAAAAATAACACATGTACAAATATCCCTATCAGAATTGGTAGCCAATGACCTTGTTGCGTACTAGCGATAATATTACTAGGAAACATAAAGAAAATAAGTCCCAAATGTGTAAGCAAATAAAGAATCACAACATGCAAACTTCTTACCACTAGTACTCACTCCTCCCAGTGTTAATATGAAGATAGGATTTTCCAAAAGTATTTATACTAGCCATATGGGCACAGATGATAACAAAGCCCGTTACTAGTCCAAACACACCAAAAATAGATGCTAGAATGACATTTAAATATTTGTATATCCTTATTGAAGTGAAGTTCTGTGCACCAATTAGCGTCGAGTTGCCAATAGTAGTTGCTGCCAGAATGATAATTAATAGATTGCTTACTAATTTTGCTTCAACAATTGCTTGTCCTAAAATAATCCCACCAACCATTGTAATTGCTGGACCAATAGACTTTGGTAGTCTTACAATCGCTTCAAGTATTAGTTCAAGTATTACCAGCATTATCAATACCTCTACAATCGCAGGGTAAGGAACTCCTTCTCGACTTTGGAGAACCGATAAAGCAATTTCAATTTGAAGAACTTCGGGATTAACCGCTACTAACGCTACGTACAAACCTGGGCTAATTAATGCAATAAGCATCCCAATCACCCGTAAACAACGGAGCGCAATCATAAGAGGTTGTGGAAGATTACGATCATTCTCAACGATAAACATATCCCATAACAAATTCGGTAAAATGATGGCAAAGGGTAACTGGTCTATAAATAGAACTACTCTCCCCCTTTTAAGAGACTGTGACGCATTATAAGGAAGCTCTGTTGAATTAAATTTTGATATGGTATCCCAAGTTGAAAACTCGAACATTTTCGATAAACCTTGTATATTGCTTATATCCATCTTTTTATTTTTTTCAATAAGAGATTTCACCTTTTCAACAATTTTGGTATCGACCTTCCCATTTATATAGAGTATTGCAAGACTTTTAGGAATATCATTGCCTATCGAAAAGGTATTAACAGTTAGTTGACTTGAGACAATTTGTTTACGCAGTAATCCAATATTAATTTCAATATTCTCGTTAAAAGAATTTAGTGCACCTTTTATGACATTTTCATTTGTTGATACGTCAATCGATCTATTTAGCATCTTGGAAACAGGCTCAAATAGTATGCACCGGTTTGTACCTTCTATATTAATTACAAGCTTGCCTTCCTTTATGGCAGAAATCACCTTATGACTGCTACCTTCTTTCCTTTCACCAATTACATTCCAGATATCTTGTGTTGATGTACCCTGAGACAGTAACCCATGTGTTAACTTTTGGAGAACGACTCTCGTTTTTTGCATATCAACTAATGTATCTAAACATAACAAGACAACGGCAGAATCCGCTACAATATCACGTTGAAGAAAAAAATCATTGTTCTCACCAAGAATTGACCTTATTTCCTTTACAATAGGATCCATTTCAATATTCCTCTCACAATGAAATAGTATTATTTTTCGTAATATTGGTGTTTTTTATTCATTTTGGCACTTTTATGAATAAAACACTACATTTCAACTATTGTGATATCAAACATATCACCTATGTTACTTTAACAATTGCTAAACGGTTTGTTTAGCTTTCCCAGTTCTTTTTGAATTCTTTTATTGGAGAGTAGAAATCCAGTATAGTCTTGAACAATCCTCTATCAAAATCGCTTAAAATACATGTTTTTAACAATCTTAAAGTACATAATATGGCTACAATTGGAAAAATTATGAGGTAGGATGAAATTTCATATAACGTTCCTAATTGTGTTTGTTGGAGGATTTTATAGATGCTACGGCACATATTTAGTAAATCGAGAAAATCAAACAAGAGGGAAAAGAAGAATCAAGATGTTAAAATACCGAGTTTGATTTATGATGATTTAACCGAAAATTTATCGAACATAAAAAAAATCTTAGACTCCCCAAGTGATCTAATTGTACGTGTGTTTACAATTGGTGAAAGTGGGCAATCGTGTGCTGTCGTATGTATTGATGGATTAGTAGATAAGGAATTAGTGAATGAAGAGATTATTAAAAGTATTCAAATTAGCTGTACAAAAAACAATCAGGAGTTGCCTCTTAGTGGAAAGAATATCTTGACTGAATTAGAGAATAAAGTTCTCTCTGTCCATGAACTAAAAAAGGCTGATACATTGGACAATGTGATGTTAGCGATTTTAGAGGGAGACACAGCTCTTTTTATAAATGGTATTAACCAAGTACTTCTCGTCGGCAGTAAAGGATGGGCTGGTCGAGGGGTTGAAGAACCCATGACAGAATCGTTAATAAGGGGCCCCCGAGAAGGTTTTACCGAGAATATTAGAACGAATACTATGTTAATCCGCAGAAATGTTAGAGATCCTAATCTTCGGTTTGAATCGAATAAAATTGGCCGCCGTTCGAAAAAGGATTTGATTGTTTGTTATATCGAAGGAATTGTTCACCCAGAAATTTTGGCAGAAGTTAACCGTCGTTTAAAATGCATAGATGTAGATGATGCGCCAGAAAGTGGAACGATTGAAGAATGGATTGAGGATAGTTTTCTTTCACCTTTTCCACAAATTTTACATACGGAAAGAGCTGATAAGGTATCAACCTCTCTCTTTCAAGGAAAGGTAGCTATTTTATTAGACGGTACACCCTTTGTTTTAATAGCACCAACTACACTCGCTTCCCTATTCCAATCACCTGAGGACTATTATGAACGTTGGTTCATAGGTAGTTTAATACGTATATTAAGGTATATTGCGGCATTTTTAGCAGTATTTCTACCAGCATTGTATATTGCCATTGTTTCCTTTCATCAGGGAATGATCCCATCAAGATTAGCCTTTTCCCTTGCTGCATCCAGGGAAGGCCTGCCCTTTCCTGCAATCGTAGAAGCACTATTAATGGAAGCGACGTTAGAACTTCTCCGTGAAGCTGGGATTCGACTGCCGAAAACAATTGGCCAGACCATCGGAATTGTAGGAGGACTCGTTATTGGTGAAGCTGCCGTTCAAGCAGGAATCGTTAGTCCTGTTATGGTCATAGTTGTAGCGTTAACAGCCATTTCCTCATTTGCCATTCCATCGTATAGTGCAGGAATTGCGTTTCGAATCCTACGATTTGCTACTATGTTAGCAGCAGGTATTTTTGGTCTGTATGGTATCATTCTCGTTTACATTATGATTAATATTCATATTGCACGATTAAATAGCTTTGGCATTCCTTATTCTGCACCATTTGCCCCCGCCTTTTATCATGATTGGAAAGATTTGGTCATTAGGGCGCCATTAACTGCACAACATAAAAGACCTCAATATGTTCAGACAGTCGATGACACACGGTCAAATAAGGGGGATGAAAACTCTTGAAAACATTCGAGTACGGTGACAATGAAATTGGAAGTAAAGAAGTAACTATGTCTGTAGCAAGTATGGTAATAGGGTTTGGTGTCCTCACACTCCCTCGTACAATTGTCAGTACTACGAATTCGATTGATGGATTTATTTCAATAGTTATAGGTGGTATTTTGATACTTTTCTTTACATGGATATTAGGAATGCTTACGACTAAATTTCCTAAGAAAAATCTACATGAATTTACAAGTTTGATCATAAATAAACCAGTTGCAACTATTTTAACAATGATATTTGCCTTCTATTCTATGCTATTTGTTAGTTATGAAATGAGGGGTACTGCTGATATTTCAAAACTCTATTTGTTCGACGATACACCTGTTGAAGTAATTGGCTTTGTGTTTTTATTGGTGGTTATATATGCTGTTTCCGGTCCAAGCTCTGTGATCATAAGGATTAATTTAATGTTTTTACCTATTGTTTTATGTATTTTAGCTGTTTTAATCTTGTTGAATGTAAACTTTTTTGAAGTAAAAAATATCAAACCATTCTTCGTTACCGATTGGCTAGGAATATTACAAGCTTCAAGAGAAACGATATTCTCCTTTTTAGGCTTCGAAACCATTTTATTTTATAACATGTTCCTGAACAAACCGAAGGACATGGTGAAGTCAGCTCTGGTTGGTATATCGATCCCTTTCCTTTTATATTTACTTATCTTTTTGTTCGTAATCGGTGTTTTTGGTACCGAAGTAACTAGAAATTTACTTTATCCTACAGCTGAATTAGCAAGACTTGTAGAAATTCCGGGAGGCTTTTTTGAGAGATTTGAATCTCTTTTTTTTACAATTTGGGTGATGACGCTTTTTACTACTGCTGCTATGGCCTATGATGTAACCCTGCTCGCATTGAAGTCCGTATTTAACAAGGTCAATCGAATGACTCTCATTTTTATACTTTCACCCATTATGTATATCATTGCGATGACGCCTCAAAATGTATTAGAACTTTCAATATTTGGCGAATGGATAAGTTATATTGGAATCATATTAAGTATGGTTATCCCAGTTCTACTACTGATCATTGCAAAAATACGAGGAGTGAAAGTCAATGGCTAAACTCATGAAACTAACAGGTTTCCTTTGCATTCTTATATCGGTTACAGGATGTTGGGATCGAGTTGAAATAGAAGAAAGAGGCTTCGTGATTGGTGCTGCCATTGATACAACCGAAAAGAGTTCTGACGATTCATTTGGAACCAGACCGAATAAAGCAAGAAAAGAAGATTATAAATTGACATATCAATATGTAGTTCCTGCAAATATCCAAGGAAGCGGTAGTGATGGACAATCGAAGGGTGGGTCCGGTGGAGGAAATCCCTACTTCAATGTCTCATCAGAAGGAAAAACTATTTTTCAAATTACAAGGCAATTATCTACCCAAGTCGGTCGTTCTCCCTATCTTCAACACGTTAAAATCATTGTTCTGTCAGAAGCACTTTCGAAACAAGGTTACTTATATGATGCGCTTGATTTTTTTGTGCGTGATCATGAAATGAGAAGGGTTGCGAAGGTGATGGTTACAAATGGGGAAGCAATCGACGCTTTACAAGTTGACCCCAAAAACGAACCAATGCCTATTATGTTTTTAGAATCAATCACTCAAAATACCGTGAAAACAGCTAAAATGTTACCACCAACCAATCTAGGTGATGTCCATGAAAACTTATTAATGGGTACAAGCTTTGTTATTCCGAGACTAGTAGTGAACAATAAAAAAGCCGCTATATCAGGTGCAGCTGTTTTTGACTCCCAAGACCAAAAATTGGTTGGAACCCTAAATGACAAGGAAACTATTGGACTAAATTTCATTCTTGGAGATATCCAAGGTGGGGTACTCGAGTTTTTAATGAATGATCAATATTTTGCAGTAGAGGTAAAGCAAGCCAAAAATAAAATTGTTACAAATGCATTAGATAAAAATCAAATGAAATTTACAATCGAAATAAACTCAGAGGGAAATATTGGGGAATCCTATGGAAACCTTAATTTACTTGAACCAAAGGAGTTGGCTGAGATTGAAAAAAAGGCAGAACAGGAAATTGAGCTACTCGTTAACCAAGTGATTGAAAAACTACAAAAGGAATATAAGGTCGATGTCATCAGATTAGGGGAACAACTAAAACAAGATCATTATCGGATATGGGAAAGCGTAAAAAATGATTGGGATAAAGGAGAGAATTATTTTTCAAAAAGCGTAATTGACCTTAAAGTGAACTTCAAATTAAGAGAAATTGGTTCCTCTATTGAAACAGTTCAATAAAAAGGAGTTATGAATGTGTGGAACATGATTTTAGAAAGAATGCCTTCCATGTTTATCATTACACTCGCCCTTTTATCTGCCCTACTTCCATGGGGGATCTACAAGATTAACCGAACTTTGCATCATTATGCTGACCCCCCGTGGAAAAGGGATAATGAAAAACAATGAAGGGAAATAAGCAAAACAGGAGGATACAAGCTCATCTAAATTCAAATGAAGTTTGGTCCTCCTTTCGTACCTATATTCAAATAATACCGTTTAGGAAACCACCCTATCGTTCTTAAAGTTCATTCACAGTCACAAACCTATACCCCTCATCCTGAAGCGATTGGATAATCCCTCAATTTCTGATAAAACTTTATCACTATCTTCATACATTGGATGCATCAGAAGGATTGAACCAGGGATGATTTGTTCTTTGACATACTGGATTCGATCATCCGATTCGGTATAGAAGGTGTCCGGTTCAATATTCGTGGTGATGTTTTGCTATTAGTTTTTTGACCACTTATGCTTTTATTATGCTTCTACTAGTAGTTTCTCTGTTACGTTTGAATTGACCGTATCCAGTTCCAAGGAGAACACCCGCTACGATTAATCCAAACCCTGCCCAATGTGATAAATAGATGCTCTCATGTAATACAAAGTAAGCAGAAATCACTGCGAAGAATGGAGAAAGATTTAAGAAGATTGCAGAATTTCCAGCACCTACCCTATGGATCGCAGCATTTACAATTAAGTAAGCTAATCCAGTAGCAACAAAACCTGAGAAAATCAATAATCCCAAAGCGACCGCACTTCCTTCTGGAATTTGAGAGATTCCGTTTGGTTCAGTGATAAGTGCATTAATCATCAATATCAATGAACCTACTAAAAGGGTAATTCCTGTCATATATGTCGTATTCAACGTATCAGAAACCTTCTTGATTAAGACAAAACTGACCGTCTGAACAATAACTGCGATCAATAAATATAAGTCACCCATTGATATCGAAAAACCTTCGTTGCTTCCTGCCAAAATGATAATGAAAACACCGATAAAACCCAATACAAAGCCTAACGCTCTCATGAGAGTAAATTTATCATTGAGAAATATTGCTGCACCAATTGCAGTTGCAATTGGTGCAGCCCCTAAAATAATGCCGGCATTTGTTGCAGTCGTAAAATTCAGTCCAACAGACATAAAATATTGGAAGCCAAATATTCCAAAAGTGGAAATACCTATAACGTAAAACCATTCTTTTCTCGTTAATTTACGATACAGTTTTTTATAGATGATGAACGGTACTAGTGCAAGAAACGCAATAAAAACGCGAATTGCAGTGATGGTAACAGGTGGAAATTCAGAAACAACAATTTTCACTGCAATTACATTAAATCCCCAAATAGCCATCATGACTGTTAATAATAGATAAAGATAGGACTGCTTCATTTATTAATCCCCATTCCCTTAAAATTAGATAAAACTTATTAATCCATAAGAAGACCACTGCAATTACTCACAGAATATGAGATTACAGTGGTCTTTGGTTAGAATAATGGTAACGAGTCAAATTCTAATTTAAGTATTCTCTTAGGCTTGAACCTTAGAACTTAGTTGAATATTTTTGAATTGTTGAACCTGGCCGGAAATAGCTTGTTCAGTTGGTAATCTTTCAATACTAGAAGCACCGAAGAATCCCGAAACTCCATTCGTTCTGCTTAGTACATATGCAGCATCCTCAGGTTCAGAGATTGGTCCACCATGACATAATACGATGATATCTGGGTTAACTGATTTACCTGCATCATGTATTTTTTGAACTAACCCCACTGCATCATCAATGTCCATCGCAGTTTGTGCACCTATTGCTCCTTTTGTAGTAAGTCCTACGTGAGCTACTAGAATATCAGCTCCTGCCTCTGCCATTTTAATTGCATCTTCTTCACTAAATACATATGGAGAAGTCACAAGTCCTAGATCATGCGCTTTACGAATCATTTCAACCTCTAAGTCATAGCCCATTCCTGTTTCCTCAAGGTTTTGACGGAATTGTCCATCTATTAATCCAACTGTTGGGAAGTTTTGTACACCAGTAAATCCTTGTTCCTTTAACTGTTTAAGAAATACATCCATATTTCTAAATGGATCTGTTCCACAAACACCTGCTAATACAGGAGTATCCTTAACAATTGTTAGAACCTCATTACCCATTTCAACAACAATTTGGTTTGCATCTCCATATGGCATAAGTCCAGCTAAAGATCCACGACCTGCCATACGGTAACGACCTGAGTTATAAATGATAATTAAGTCAATGCCACCAGCTTCAGCACTTTTGGCTGAAAGACCAGTACCCGCTCCACCACCAATAATAACCTCATTGTTTTTGATTTTACCCTTTAACTTTTGAATTACTTCTTCTCTTGAATTAGACATGTGTCGCGTCTCCTTTCTTTGCACTCATTTGCTCTAATAGTTTTGTTGCAATTAGCTTCGAAACACTTGGATCATTAATATCTTCTTCTACTTCAATCAGTGTAATATGTTCTTTTAGATTTACTTTAATTGCGTCGTATAACGCTTCACGTTCTTCTTGACCGTCGAATGGTTGACCAGCACGGTCTAATAGTGAAACACCACCTTTTGGGAAAACAAGTACAACTGGCGATGAACTTTTATTTAATTTATGTGCGATTATTTCTCCCAATTTGTGATTCTCTTCTATTGTTGTCCTCATTAACGTTGTTGTTGAATTATGCTGGTAAAACTTTCGATTCTTGAATTGTTGAGGAACTGTTTCTGGAGGACCAAAGTTTACCATATCTAATGCTCCAACAGAAACCACTTGAGGAATACCAACTCGACCGGCTGCTTCGAGGCGGGATTCACTAGCTTTGAAGATTCCTCCAACAAGGCCATCAGCTAATTCAGTTGTCGTAATATCTATAACTCCTTCAATAAAGCCTTCCTTTATTAAAGCTTCCATAGAGTCTCCACCTGCACCAGTAGCATGGAACACAAGTACATCGTAGCCATTTTGCTCTAAAATTTCTCTTGTTTTATTTACACAAGGCGTTGTAACCCCAAACATTGTTGCTCCAATCATTGGCTTTTCTTCTACTTCAATACTAATTTCATTCCCTTTAACCATCCCGCTTAAAGCATTTGCTGCATTCTTTAAGATAAGTGAAGAAAGGCTATTAATACCAGCAATATCCACAATTGAATACATCATCATAATATCTTTTTCACCAACGTATGGTCTGGTGTTACCTGAAGCCACAGTTGACACTAACAACTTAGGAATTCCAATCGGAACATCCTTCATTGCGATAGCACCTACAGTTGTTCCAGCAGTTCCACCCATTCCGAATACTGCAGCGACCTTACTCTCTTCCACTAAACGTTTTAAGACTTTCCTAGCACCGTCTGCCATTACTGTAACAGCGGTACCGCGATCATTCTTTTCTCTTAACTCCTCCAATGAAGATCCTCCAGCTTTGGCGACTTCATCATTGGGAATATCCCCTTCAGATAAAGAAGGGTAGACACCAGTATTGATTAAAATTGTTTCAAGTCCATTCTCTTCAATTATCCCCTTGACATATAAAAACTCTTTTTCCTTAGTATCCAATGAACCTATTAAAACGATTTTTTTACTCATGAGCACCCTCCTTCGCTACTGTTTGTTCAAAAAATGCCTTGGTTTGACGAACTACTTCTACTTCACCAATACGATCCTGAACATAAAATGATGGATAGTGAGTGTCAATTGTTAAAATTGCTTGTGGATCGTTTTCCGCAATTGCCTTCATTACTGGTGTATGATCATAATCATCCTTACCCGCAATTGCAAAGTTGCCAAAAGTTCCTGTAGGATTTTCTTTTGTGATTGAATTCGATAAACGGTATGCACCCTTTAAGTGCGTTTGATAAACATGACCCTTAATATGTTCATATGCTTCAACAGTTGGATATTCACCTGCTCTCCAGCCATTCAACACATCCCAATTAACCTTTAAGTTCGGATGATTCGTATATTTCATAAGAATCCCAAGCTCTTTAGCACTGTTTGTAAGTGTTGGTGGCTCGTTCTCTACTAAAAGAATTTTGTTTCTAGATTTTGCCTGTTCCGCATGTCGTAGCATAATATTTGCATTGTGACGATATTGAGCATCTTTCTCTTCATCAGAAAGAAGGTTGAAATCCTCTTGACGGTATAAGGAATAGATACGAATAAAGGTTGAACCGAAGATATCAGCTAAATCGATTAGACGGTTCAAAACCTCTTCCATTTGCTTGTGGTGCTCTTCATCATGATTATCGTATTTAGGAGGTCCTGAGAACGTACAAGAGTTTACAGCCCAAGAGCTTAAGCTGCTAACCTGCAGGCCTTGCTCTTGGATCATTTCACTTAATACTCGTGCTTTTTCTAGTGTGACATCATCTATTGTAGACCCGTTTAATTTTCCTCTTAGATCAATATTCGTAAATCCTAAGTTTTTTGCATGCTCTAAGGATTCCTGAAAAGATTCAGTTCCTAACATGTCTGTGAAAATACTAAATTTCATCTTATAACCCCCGTCTACTCGATTGTGATCCACTTACCTGAACGATTGTTCTTATACGCTTCAAAGATTTTTGTTAAATGAACAGCATCTTTTAAAGTAGCAAGTTCTACTTTTCGATCATTTAAGACTGCATGGGCGAAATGATTTACACTTTGAACCATCCCTTGTAAAAATAGGTTCTTATTATATAACTGACCAAGTGAGAATTCAGGTTCCCAATGAACAGGACCTTCTAATGGATTATCCCCAATGTAAATTGGTGCCTTTCCGTATTCTCCACTACCTTTTGACCCTCTATAGTAAGCAAGGCGGATTGCATTATCAATAACCACATTTTCTTTATTTCCTATCACTTCATAACGCTCAAATGGACTTGTGTCTGCTTGTGTTGAAGGCAGCTCTAAATTTCCAATAGCACCAGATTTGAATTTTAATAGAGTCTGCACATTCCCGCTTGGCTGATGCTCGATAAACATCATTTCTTTCACATCACCCATTAGGTAATGAATACCGGACATTGGGTGACAGATGTCTAAAAACCAATGTAGACCCGTTCTCTCTCCTAGCTTCTCATCAAATGGAGATAATGTTAATGGATATCTACCAGTAACAGAAGCTGCCTCTCCAAAACTGCTAGATTGTAAGATTTGTTTTGTTTTTACAAAAGTAGGATAGAAATAACGTTTATTCGATACTAAGACTGTTTGGCCTGTTTGAGCTTCTAGTTCAAGAAGCTCTTCGCCTTCTTTCGTTGTGTATGCTAATGGTTTTTCCATCCATACAGGAAGCCCCGCTTTAAGGATATCTGGAACAATTTTTGGATAAAGTGGATGACCATTTTTATCAAAGTTTAAAACAATGAATACAGCGTCAAGATCTTCTTTTTTGATCATTTCCTTGTAATCCGTATAGGCACTTTTTGCTCCAAAACGCTTCTTGTACAGTTCCGCTCTTTCTTGATTTAAATCACAAACTGCTATTAGATCAATCGGTGCATAATCAAATGTTGGATATACATTTCGATATGCATGTGCACCACATCCGATAAAACCTATTCGAAGTTTGTTGGTATACTCATAGTTAAATTTAATTGGTTCCATGTTTAAGTCTCCTTTTGATTCGAATTTTTATCGTCCTTATTCACCAATTGTTTGTCTGTCAGGTGCAGAATAAGCGATAATCATTCTACATGGCTCCCAGCTAGTAACAGTTGCATTATGTGGAACATTTCTAGGAATACGTAACATCATTCCTGGTTTTAAGTGGTACGTTTCATCACCTAGGGTATGTTCACACTCACCTGATATAACAAAGATTACTTCTTCACAATTTGGATGGATATGTCGTGGATTTGATTCACCAGCATTGATATAAACCATCCCAAAAGTCATTTCAGATTCTGGATCGATTTCCTGACCGCAAAGCCATTGAATGGATCCCCAATCGTTTTTAAGTGTGTGTTTTCCTTCATATAAATCTGTAATTGTAGCCATTAAAAAATCTCTCCTTTTGTTTTAATTTTTCATTTATGATTTACAAGTATTATTTATTTGCACCACTTGCCATCCCTTCAACAAAGGACCGTTGGAAAATCAAATACACTATAATACTCGGGATCATGCTTATAACAGTTCCACCAAAGATTAACCCGAAGTTGGTTGTTTGCTCTCCTTGGAAGGAATATAGACCTAAAGAAATTGTAAATTTCTCTTGTGAAATTAATAGAACTAGCGGCAGTAAGAAATCATTCCATATATTCATAAAAGTAAAGATAAGTAGTGCAACTAAACCTGGTTTTGCTAAAGGCAACATAATTGTCCAATAGGTTCTCCATTCTCCAGCCCCGTCCATTGCAGCTGATTCACGCAATTCCTTTGGTACATCCCTAAATGTATTTCTCATTAGGAATATTGAGAATGGAAGTGCTAGACCTGCCGATACTAACGTTACACCTGAAAGAGTATCTACCATCCCCATAGCCTTCAGTTGAAAGAAAATCGGAATGATAATAGCCTGAACCGGGAGGGCCATTCCTAACAACACTAGATAAAAGATTAGATTATTTCCTTTAAATGAAAGCTGTGCAAATGCATAACCTGCTGGTGCAGCAACTAATGCAACTAGCACCATGCCCCCTATCGTAATAAATGCACTATTAAGAAAGTAAGTTTTAAAGTTTCCTAAATTCCAAGCGCCAATATAATTATCAAAATTCCATGATTTAGGTAATGAGAAAGGTGAACTAAAAATCTCCATATTCGATTTAAAACTTGCTAATATTGCATATACAATAGGGGATGTAATGAAAAGTAACAATACCGATAGGGTAATCCATAGAGTTAGCTGGGATCCTTTTAACTGTCTCAATCGTGTTACCATTCTATTCAGTCCTTTCTCGGTAATAGTTAAAGCCAATCGTAAATGCGATTACAATAATCCCCAATACCACGCTACCGGCAGTTGCATAACTTACTTTGTTCATACTAAATGCCGCTTTATACACATAAGTGGAAACAACTTCACTCATGTAGAAAGGACCGCCTTGCGTCATTATCCAAATCAATGCGAACCCTTTAAGTGCGTGGATAATAACCATACTGATAACAACATTTAATGTATTTCTTAAACTTGGAATGGTAATATGCCAAAACTTACTTATTGGTCCAGCCCCGTCGATGTCCGCAGCTTCATATACGCTATAGTCAACGCTTTGTAGACCTGCAAGGAAAAGAATTAAATACAAACCATAGAATGCCCAAGTACTTGCAATTACGAGAGCTGGGATAACAAATAAAGGTTCCCCTAACCAGTTTTTTGCTAGACTATCCAACCCTACCGTTTTAAGAAAAACATTAATGGGACCCATCATTGGATCATAGATTTTTGACCAAAGTACCCCAACAACAGCTAAGGAAAGAACACTTGGTAGATAAAATCCTGCTCTAAAAAACGTCTTTCCTTTCTTAACCCTACTGATTAATACTGCCAACACTAAGGTAGGAACCACCATAAGGGCAAGGCTAAGTACGACCCATAAAAGGTTATGGCCTAATGATTTTAAAAAAATGTCATCTTTTGTTAATTGGACATAATTTTCAAGCCCTACAAAGTTCATGGTTGATGATGCTCCATCCCAATCGAAGAAGCTATAACGGATAGCGTCAATCATTGGATAAAGCATAAAAACTGCATATAATAACAATCCTGGGAGAAGGAATGACGCGATCGTAATTGCCTTCTTAATTTTCATTCTTGCTTTACTATTAACAGCGATTACATTTTTTTTATTATCCATTTCTAATACAGGTGGTGAATGACTCATATATTGCCTCCTTCCTTAGTTGGGACCTAGTCACATAATCAGCGTGTCCAAGTCCCACCATTCAATTGTTATTTCAAACTAAACCCATTAGCTCGGTCTTTTTCAGCACCTTTTTCAATGCTTTCCATTGCCTCTTGCGGTGTAACCAATCCACCGACAAGCCCTTGGAGATTTTGATAGTAAGCTTCTTTTGCTTCTACACCAATAAATACACTTGGATTTAAGCCAGAGCCATCTTCAATTTGTTTCATAGCAGATTTTAAAACTTCACCTACAGGTTCAATAGACATAGAAGCCTTAGATGCAGGGATAAAATTGTAATCTGGAAAGTTTAATACGATTTTGCTAAAGTCCTCTGATAAAATGAATCCCATCCATTTTTCAGCATAATCTACATTTATCGCCTTCGTAGGAACTACCCATGTTTGTCCAACACCCCCAACAGGCTTCGCAGTTTTTCCATCAACAAAGGATGGCATCATAAACATATCAACACTATCCTGAAGGTTTTGATCAGCTAAATCGGTAATGAGATAAGTACCTTCAGATTCCATTGCTGCTTGTTTCGATAAAAATCTGAACTTAGAATCGGCCTGAGTTTGGGTAACTGACTCTTTCGTGATATAGCCCTCTTCTACCCATTCAGCAAGCATTTCAGCAACCTTTACTACTTCTGGGTCATTCCATTTTCCATCCCCATAAAGTAATTCTTCTACTTTTTCAGTTCCCATTACACTTTCCATCATGACACCGAAGATCCAACCTATCGCATATCCGTTTCTTGCCCCAACTGTAATGGGTGCAACGCCCCCATCTTTAAGTGTTTGAAGCGCTTTCAAAAATTCATCTTTAGTAGATGGTACTTCTACACCATGCTGCTCAAAAATATCTTTGTTGTAAAACATCCCGATTGCATCAATCATGTGTGGTACCTCGTAGATGTTTTCCCCTTTTGAGATAAGGTCATATGCAAATGGTCGAAGGGCATCTTCCCAATTATTCTTCTCATATAGCTCATTGAGTGGCTGAATTAATTCTACATCTGATAGAATCGATACCCTTCCTGGACCTGCATTCATCAAGATAGCATCTGGAGGCTCAATTCCTGATTGCAAAAGAGTTGGCAATTTTCCAGACTCTACTTGCACATCCCCAGTTGTAAGATTCACTTCAATTCCAGGATTCAATTCTTTAAATTTTTCTACTACACTTTCCCATTGTTGTTTCTCTACATCGTTGTAAAAGTTCGGTATCATTAGATCAAGCGCATCACTATTCCCGCTTGCTGTTTCGTTTTTCTCTTCTGTAGAATCTGTTTTTGTTTTATTATCAGTTGATGATGTGGGTGATTGACAAGCTACTGTAAATAACATCAGTATTACAAGTAATAAAGAAATCTTATGTTTGCTCCCCTTCATAAACATCCCATCCTTATTTTCTTTTTTTGTTTAATAGAATTACAAAATTACTATTTTACTTTTCACGCTCCTTTTCATAGAATAAGAATAACGTTTATTTATTAATAATTTTAAATGATGTTAATTTTCATTCAATAGTGTAGAAGGTGGATAATAGGGGGGTGAATCGTGGTTAATATTTCATAGATTTCAAATTCACCTAATTTATGGAGGAAAATTATGAAATTCATTAACTCAATTTTTTTCAAGCTCTTTATGACTTTTCTTCTATTTTCCTTAATTCCTATGGGTATTGTTGGCTGGTTTGCCTATGATAGATATTCCAATAATGTTTATGAAAATTTACAGAATCACGCAGATGATATATTAAAGCAAAAGATGAATGCGCTTTCCTTAATCATAAATGATATGGAAAGGATGGAAAAAGGCATTACTCAGAGTAAGGTGTTTTCAGAGTTTCTCACAAATACAAATCCATTAGAACATTCTAAACTTTATTTAGAGCTCGATGAATTACTCTTGAGTATACAAAATATAAGACCTGAAATAGCAGGAATTATGATCGTTAGTAATAATGGGTATTTTTACAATTATGGGTACTCTCATGATTTACAATTTACAAATGAGGGCTTCAGAAAGCTTCCATGGGTGAAAGACGTGGAACAAAATAATTACCTTACCCCACAAATTACAAATCTACATGAAAGACCCTATTCAAATCATGATAAGGGCCAAGAAGTTTATTCCTATGTAAAAAAAGTATGGGATCGTAAATTAAAGTCATACGGATTTCTTATCATTGATTTTAAAGAGGATTCGGTCAAAGCAATATTGCAAAATAATTCAGGTACTTCCTATAAAAATTCAGGAACCTTCATTCATGACAATTCTGGTTTTGTTTTAGCACCAGAGAATAGCATAGTTTTTAAAGATGTATTTCGATCGCATTCAGGTTCAACCATTAAAAGCCAATATGGAAGGGAATATCTTATTTTCACGAAGTATTTTCCACAAACAGGTTGGTTTGTATCAGAGTATTTTGAGAAGACCGCTTTCTATGGACCAATTTATGAAATTAGAAAAATCGCAATGCTTGTTACAATTATTACTGCATTGATTTGTTTACTGGCTTCATTATTTATATCACATCGAATTTCAACGCCTATTAAAAATCTTGGTAGAGTGATGAAGAAAGTAGAAAAAGGATACCTTGAAGAGAAATTTCTTGTTAAAACAAAAGACGAGATTGGTGAACTTGGAAAAGGCTTTAATACGATGATTACTGAATTAAAGAAACTTATCCAAGCAGTTAAACGCGAAGAAAAGTTAAAAAAAGAAGCTGAAATCACGGCTTTGCAACTACAAATTAATCCACATTTTATTTATAACACTTTAGAAACGATAAACTCTTTGGCTAGAAAAAAAAGAGAACATGAAATTAGTCGTTTGATTGTATTGCTCGGTAGACTATTACGATCAAGTATAAGCTCATTTGAAGAAAAAATTCCAATCAAACAGGAAATCAATTATATTGTGAATTATTTAGAAATTCAAAAGGCAAGAATGAGAGTGCCATTTAAATACTCACTTTCAATTGACCCAAAAATAGAAAATTATCTATCAGTAAAATGGATCCTCCAGCCAATTGTTGAAAATGCCGTCATCCATGGGATAGACCCTATAAAATCAGAAGGCCAAATAGAGATTATTGGGGAAACAAAAGGAGAAACGATACTTTTTACAATTAAAGATAACGGAATAGGAATTGATTCCTTTAAGCTACAACAAATTCGGCACCAACTTAAGCACAGCTCGAAAGAACTTGCGAAATATAAGAATAAAATTGGGCTATACAATGTTCAAACAAGAATCCAGTCACATTATAACACGTCTTTTGGAATATCGATTGACAGCGAACTAAATGAGGGAACAACTGTTACAATCTCAATACCAATGGAGGTACACAATGCTCAAGATGTTAATAGTAGATGATGATTGGCTAATTTCAGATAGTTTAAAATCATTAGATGAGTGGCACGAACGTAATATCGATGTCGTTGGCACCGCTGAGAACGGAAAAGAAGCGATTTTTTGGATGGAGCAAGAGAACCTGGATATCATTTTAACTGACATTCGAATGCCAGAAATGAATGGGATTGAATTAACTAAGCATATTTATGAAAGAAATTCCAACATCCAAGTGATCATTATGAGTGGGTACGAAGAATTTTCTTACGCACAAAAAGCAATGAAGTACAATGCTAAAGGGTATGTGTTAAAACCAATTGATACGGATGAACTAATGGAAACAATTGATCGAATTCAAAAGGATATTAACCCGATGAAAAATGAAAGCTCTCATCCTGAGAATGAGCCAACTACCTACCATGATAGGCTGGTTCTAAGTGCTCAATCATATATTTTAGCCAATCTAATGAAATCACTAACTTTAAAGGAAATTGCAAATCGTTTGCATCTTACTGACCACTACTTCGGACAGGTTTTTAAATCTGTTACAGGCGAAACCTTCTTAAACTATTTAACAAGAGTACGAATGGAAAAAGCAAGTGAACTAACAAAGAATCCAAATCTTAAAATATATGAAATAGGGTCATTAGTGGGGTATAAGGATCCAAAATCTTTTACAAAAACCTTCCAAAAAGTATTCAACATGACCCCCAATGAATTTCGAAAACAATATTTTGTAAATGAAAAACAATGAAAAAAGATTACCCTTTGTGGGGTAATCTTTTCACGTTTTTACGACTTGCCTTTATTATTGTTTAAAAATAAAAGGAAAATTTATTTCTTCACTTCAATAAACTTTCTACTTTCAACATAATACTCATTCAAAGTATCACTATCAACAATCTCCAAACAATTTAATTGATGACCCATCGCACATCCGCCGTCTATTCCGATTTTATCATTAGAAAACCAAATGTTTGCGGATTTATGGATTTTATTTGTGATGATATGTCCAAAGATTACTTTTCGATCCACGTTTGTTTTATTGTTAACAAACCCGTCACGAATCGTAAAAAAAGTGCTAGGAGGTTGGTCTTTCCAGTTAAGATATGCTGGATCTAATCCAGCATGTACATAAATAAAATCATCGTCTTCAAAATATAATTTTGTTTGTTGGAGAAAGTCAATATGGTCATGATACTTTTGGTTAATAAATTGAATAGTTTCGTTGATTGACATGTTCTCGGCATCAGGACAATAACTTTGTAAAGCTTCCTTCCCACCATATTCCATAAAGACGTCATATACCGAAGAATCCCAATTTAGAACCCTGAGAAACCTGTCATCATGATTTCCACGTAAAACAATCACATTTTCATATTCTGCTAGTTCTATAATCTTTTGAATAACTTCTTTACTTTTGGGGCCTCTATCCACATAGTCACCTAACAGGATTAAGCGATCCTGGTTAGGTACATATTTGACAAGCTTTAATAAATCGTTAAATTCATCGAAACAACCGTGAATATCACTAATGACAAGTGTTCGCAATTGTCTTCCTCCTATCTATTCATTTCCTTACCACAAAATCATTCATTAACAAACTATTATTACATGTATACGATAAATCACTTAACTTTACCTTAGCATAAAATTCTAATAATTCTATTACTTTAACACCATCCCAGTCTACATCCCCTGCAACTCATTAACAGTCACAAACCTATACCCCTCATCCTTAAGCGATTGGATAATCCCCTCAATTTCTGCTAAAACTTTATCGCTATCTTCATACATCGGATGCATCAAAATGATTGAACCAGGGATTATTTGTTCTTTGACATACTGGATCCTATCCTCGGTTTCAGTGTAGAAAGTGTCCGGTTCAATATTCATGGTGATTGTGTCTTTCTTTTGTTTGTAAAGATAGTAAGGTAATCCAACGAGCTTTTTGCTGTTTGGTGGGCGGAAGTCAATTTCTCCCTCATACCCTGCTTCACGGATTAATTCATCAGTTTTTTCAATTTCTTCTTTAATATAGGATGGGGATTTGAAAATCATTCGGTTATGGGAATACGTATGATTTCCAACCTGATGCCCAGCTTCAGCTATTTTCTTCGCTTCCTCTTGATATTTCTCGATATCTTGTCCAATTAAAAAGAATGTTGCCTTCACATCATATTTGTCCAAAAGTGGTAGGATGTCGTTCACATTTTCAGTCGGTCCATCGTCAAATGTCAAAGCAACTAGCTTTTGATCTGTTTCAACTTGCTGCGTAAGCCCGCCAAAAAGTTGGAATGACCTTGAGTTCATTAACTTGTAACTACCCAGTAAAGCAAGAAAAATAATTAAAATAACAAGTCCACTAATTGATAATTTTCTTTTCATCATTTACTTCCTTTTCAATTTATTGAACTTCTATTATAGTAAATTTAACAGGAAAATTGAAACCAGAATTTGGAACAAGAAATTGCCTTGCTTAAATTTTGTAAATTGAATCGTTGAAAAAGGAAATTGATTCTTTTTAAATTAGATAATAAATGGTACAAAGAACCAGAAAAGTTTCATGAAACAGTTGTTGAGTACCTTACAGAGGAAGGAAAAAAGTCGAGTCTCTTTAAATCATAAAGAACATAACGAGCAATAATGTTCTCCGGCTTACTCATAGATAGGGAAAAGTATGAACTTTTTGTTCTCACCGGAAGTATATCAGCGGCTCCGCAAACTGCAGTATTTTGGAAAATAGACTAATTATCTCTGCTCTTTTTCATAATTGGAACATAAAAAAGAGATATACCGATATCGGTATATCTCTTAGCTTATTAAGCGCACTTATTAAGCTTTGCGAACGTTAGAAGCTTGTGGACCACGTTGTCCTTGCTCTACATCAAAAGTTACACTTTGACCTTCGTCTAATGATTTGAAGCCTTCGCCTTGGATTGCTGAGAAATGTACGAATACGTCTTCTCCACCTTCACGCTCGATGAATCCAAAACCTTTTTCTGAATTAAACCATTTAACTTTACCTTGTTCCATGTAAATTGCCTCCTAGTGTGATTGCCACACATATGTTACTATCCTTGTTCAAATACCTTAGACGAAAAACAAAATGAATCTTTAATCTGAATAAGAACAAAAATAATTCTTCCTTAGAATAACAGATATAAAAGAAAATAGCAAATGATATTAAGAAATTAATTATTATCAGGACTTTGTACTTATAGAGGAGCCTATATTAGAGGGCTCCTCGAGTACATACATTCATAAAAGAACAGTAGTGGAGTACCTATTTCACCTTAATCAATTGTAATAGATTCTTTATTTTGGGACAGTGGACCTGTCCCTCTGTCCCAATCGATATCGAATCCTAGGTCTTCTAACATTTTATGGTCAGCCGATCCTTCTTGGCCAATAGTTGTGAGATAATCTCCTACAAAAATTGAGTTTGCTGCGTAGAGGCCTAGTGGTTGAAGGCTTCGCAGATTTACTTCTCTTCCTCCTGAGATGCGAATTTCCTTCGTTGGATTGATAAAGCGCATGAGGCACAGTACCTTCAGGCAATATCGTGGGTTCAACTCGTTTGTCCCCTCCAGAGGGGTTCCAACAATCGCATGCAAGAAATTCACCGGTATGGAATCCGCGTCTAGGACGCGTAAGCTTCTTGCCATATCGACAACATCTTGCTTGGATTCCCTCATTCCCACAATTACCCCGGAACAAGGTGAAATCCCCTGTTCTTTAATGGTTTCCACAGTATTAACCCGATCTTGATAGGTATGTGAGGTTGTAATACATTCATGGTGATTTTCAGATGTATTAATATTGTGATTATAGCGGTCAACACCCGCGTCTTTTAGTTTTTTGGCTTGATCTGATTTTAAAATCCCAAGACAAGCGCAAATTTTTAAATCATATTTTTCTTTGATTTCCCTTACGACAGATACAACGTGGTCCACTTCCTTGTTACTAGGACCGCGTCCACTTGCTACGATACAATATGTGCCCACTTGCATTTGATGAGCTTTTTCAGCCCCTTTCAAAATTTCTTCCTTGTCCATCATTCGATATTTTTCAATCGGTGCAGTTGAAATACTGGATTGTGAGCAGTACCCGCAGTTTTCCGGACATAGCCCTGACTTTGTATTAATAATCATATTTAGCTTCACCTTGTTGCCATAGTAATGATGACGAATCACGTACGCA
The DNA here is from genome assembly GCF_059759275.1 of Ferdinandcohnia sp. GQ5. NCBI lineage: Bacteria > Bacillati > Bacillota > Bacilli > Caryophanales > Bacillaceae > Ferdinandcohnia > Ferdinandcohnia sp. GQ5. The sequence continues at coordinate 151,166 of NZ_JCAXEW010000011.1, read as the reverse complement.
CCATGAAGTAACTCTAAAATTTCTTCATCTGGAGAGTTTAAGATATCTAACGCCTCATCATTCCTTACTTTATAGCCATCTATCACCTTTAATGCTAATTCCTTCCATTTACTCATCATTTTTTCTCCTCCATCTTTTCTAATTAACTGATTTTTTCAAGTTCGCTAAATAACCACGACTAACAAGTGTCCGTTCAAAGCGGTGCGCAAATAATCCTGCTCCAATCGCAAGGACGATATCTTTTGGTAACGGGACAATCATCCACAACCATGCCATAGAATACGTAAATCCTTCTGGAGCATCCGCAAATAATTGATAGGAAAAATACATCCAGTTCGTTCCGAAAAGATAATTAATGGACATCCCAATTAGTGATGCAATGATGTATGTATGTAGCGCCTTATTTTTTTCGATGATTATTCCTGTGATATATGCCGTTAAAATAAATGAAACAATAAAACCAAAAGTTGGACTTAATAAATGAGTAAACCCTCCGCTAAACTTAGCAAACACAGGAACCCCTACTAAACCTACAAATGCATACACACACATGCTAATCGCACCAAGACGACTACCTAAAATCGCACCAGCCAAGATCGCGAAAAAGGTTTGCAATGTGATCGGTACACCGCCAACAACCATAAATGGCGCAATCGATGTAATATTTGCCCCGATTGCCATTAACGCCACGAACATTCCTACTAAACTAATATCAATTGTTGATAACTTCCTTTTCAATTCCTTAGCCTCCTTCTCTTATCTATATAATTAAAATAATGAGAAAACGGTTTATTTGTCAACCTATTTTTATTCTAAGTTAACATATAAACCATAAAAATAGGAGTCTCTTTAAGTGAGACTCCCTAAAAAATGGACTAAATTCGGCAAATAATTAGTAAACTCTAAATGTTGTAGAACCCGTACTGCTTGAGTATCCACTCTTTGAAGCAGTGGCGTCAAGTCGATATGTTCCAGTTGCAGTTGAATAGCTTGTGCCGATCGACCAAGTTGCTACACCTGACGAATTGGTTGTTGCAGTTCCTGTTACAGTTGACCCATTTGGACGTGTAACTTTAAAATTCACGGATGCATTTGCAAGCGCGGCTCCATTTGAATCTCTTACTGTACTTGTAACATAGACGGTTTCGCCACGATAATAGTAGCTATAGTTAGTAGATACTGTTGTAACTGTCTCAGTTGATGATGGTGGTGGTGGTGTGGTTCCACCGCCTCCAGAAGCTGCTACAACAGCTGCATGGGCATCAACAATTCCATATCCGTATTGCGTGGAGCTACCAGCCTCTTGTGCTGTATCTCGAAGGATTTGTCTAGCTTGTGAGACTGAAATATTCGGATTCGCCGCTCTAATTAATCCCGCTACCCCAGCCACATGCGGAGTCGCCATTGATGTACCTGATAAGGATGTATAGCGACTATTTGGATAGGTGCTGTAAATATTCGAGCCAGGTGCCATAAGCTCTAAACCTGAACCATAGTTTGAAAAGCTTGAGCGTGTTCGGTTCGATGTAACGGATCCAACCGCGATTACACTACTATAAGCAGCTGGATACGAAATACTCGATGCCCCGTCATTACCAGAAGCTGCTACAACAATCGTTCCTTGCGATGTGGCAGTTTGTACCGCCTCATCCATGCTTTGATTATAACCTCCACCGCCAAGAGACATATTAATGACATCTGCATCAATATTGGCTGCATATAAAATTCCCTGTGTGATTCCGTATAAGGAACCTGATCCATCATCACCGAGTACCTTCACTGGGATAAGGGTTGCATTTTGCATGACACCCGAAACAGACCCATAGCTTGCAATCGTTCCAGCAACGTGAGTTCCATGACCTTGAACATCCATCGTTGTTCCACCGACAAAGGTTCTTCCTAAGCTCGTGTTCACAAAATTGGCCAGACTAGGGTGGTTATGGTCGATTCCAGTATCCAACACAGCAATTTTTACAGCACTTGAACCATTCGTAACTGTCCATGCTTGCGGAGCCTTAATCATGTCGTAATGCCATTTTTGATTTTGATGAACAGCTTGAATTGTCGCTGTTCCTTCAATGGCCATCATCTTATAGTTTTCGGAAATATATCTAACTTTGAACCCAAGATTCATTAACGCTTTACGCAATTCTTTTATAGCCATATTACTAGATTTGAACTGATTCGGAGAGTATTTGACTAAGTAGACTAAGCCCATTTTCTCGACTACTTTTTTGTTAAAATTTTTATTTAGGAGTGGTTTGACTGAAGTATCTTCAACATGGAGAGTGTCTATGATTGAGAATCCTTTTGCTTTTAACGCATCATCCTGACCTGTCAGACTGTCTGCGCTCTGGATTGTGGAATCTGAATTGCCTTTTTGTTTTGGCTCCACTGAAACGATTAGTTCACCTTCAACAAAGTCTTGGTTCCCTTTCCCCGCATTGTCGGGCTGGTCGGCAAAAGTTACACCTGCAAACATCGTTAAAACGAGTAAAAGCACAATCGCAAAACTGACAAATTTCTTCATTTACATACCTCCGCTTTTAGTTTTGAAAAACAACTCGTATGATATAAGTCAGTGGCACGCTCCCTTCTATGTATCGTGTATATACAGAAAAAAAGCAAAAAATGTCGACTAACTGGTGACTTTTTCACTTTTGACTGTCAAGATTATGTATTCGCAAGAATCGTTTGATGAGGAATTGTTGAGAAGATGTAAATTGCGTTTAGTGTTTGTAAAATTTGAAATGTCCTCTGCCTCCATTACACTACAATTTTCCAGTTGTGACCGTCAATATCTTTTGTAATATTCAGTTATTTACTACCACAAAATATTTTTCACGCCAAACATGTATAAGCCGAAATATCTAATTTTACTAGTATTATAGTCTTTCACATAGATTCACCGCTTTGGTGCGGTAATAGAAAAAAAAGGTACCTCCCGAGGGAAGTACCTGATTTTTTAATAACCCGAATCCTCTGATGTTAAGTTATCTAGCATTGAGTAATCATATTTCTGTAGTGGCTTTTCTGCCGGCCCTTCTAAAACTTCGCCCGTATAGGAGAAACGTGACCCATGACATGGGCAGTCCCACGATTTTTCACTATTATTCCAATGACATTCACAGCCAACATGGGTACAGGTTGTATCAACAATGTACAGTTTTCCAGTTTCGTCTTTGTAAGCCCCTTTTCGATGACCATCAATGGAGATTACGGCACCTTCCCCTTTTTGAATGTCATTGACATTTTTCTGAGGGATTTCCATTTTTCCTTGTACTAAATGCTTCACCACTTTCGCATTGTTCACAAAGAAATTTTTCAGAGAAGGATGTGCATAGAATCGGGCTGGTGAATACAGATCGCGATATGGATTATTTCGTTTCAAAATAATATCTCTAAATAGTAAGGCAGCTACTGCACTGTTTGTCATGCCCCACTTACGGAAACCCGTTGCGACCAGAATGTTTGGTTCACTGGTTGTTAACTCCCCGATATATGGGATTTTGTCCAAAGTCTCAAGATCTTGTGCGGACCAGTGGTATTGAATATCCTCTAATTCAAAAACCTGTTCACTAAAAATACGTAAGGAATTGTAATCTTCCTTTGTGTCCGTTCTTTCACCCGTTTGATGACTTCCGCCTCCAAGGATAATGTACTCTTCGCCATTCGTTGAAACAGATCGAATCGAACGAGTTGGCTTATCGACACTCAAATACATGCCACCTGGGTAACTCTCCTGTGCTTTAATGGCAACAGCGTATGAACGCGACGCTTTCATTCTAGCCGAATAAAGCCCTGTCCCTTCGAAAAATGGGAAATGCGAACATGCAAGGACAAAACCACCAGTTACCCGTTTGTTATTGCGAGTGAGTACGGTAGGTTTTTCCCCTGTTTCAACATTGACCGCAACCGTATGTTCAAAAATGAGTCCACCTTTTTCTTTAATGATTCTGACAAGGTGCGCTAAGTATTTGACTGGATGGAATTGTCCCTGATTTTTCATCACAATTGCGTTTTTTATCTCAATGTCAAAAGGAATAGTGTCTACAAGGCCACCATCAATTCCAATTTTTTCATAGGCCTGGGCTTCGTTCTGAATCTTTTGTGCATACTCATCCGTTGTGGAGTAAAGGTAGGCATCCTGTTCCTTAAAGTCACACTCAATTTGGTGCTCTTCTACTGTTTTTTTGACAAAATTTAATGCATCCGTGTTTGCTTCATAATAAAGCCTTGCGGTGCTTCTTCCGAAATTCGTAATGAACTCATCATAGATGAGGTCATGCTGTGCTGTAACTTTTGCAGTTGTGTGTCCGGAAGTACCATTGGTTAGATGATCCGCCTCTAATAAGGCGACTTTCAATCCCTCGTTTACTAAGACATACGCGGAGGTAATACCTGCAATCCCCCCACCTACAATCACAACATCTACCTCTAGGTCTTCCTCGAGTGGTGGAAACTCCGGAATGTCAACATCGGCTCTCCATAAAGGCTCGGGTGCTTCGGGAAGCTTTTTCTCATTTGCCACAATAAACCCTCATTTCCTAAATAAGTAAGTTTAGGTTTAGGTTTTCCAGTATTTTAGGTATCATGCATGGGTCGTGATGATATTGGGGTGGGTATTAATATAATTGGGACAGTGCTGAAATTGCTTAGTTGCTGATGAAGGGGATTCGTTGATCGCTTCCGCGGGGTTTTCCCCTTCATACCGCTGGTGAACGGGATCCGCGGGTTTTTCTGTGGAGTTTTCCTCCTCATATCGCTTATGAAGGGGATTCGCCAATCTCTTCCGCGGGGTCCTCCTCTTCATATCGCTTATGTAGAACTCTACTGACCGAACTCTGCTTGGCAAGGGACTTCATTGTCCTTATGAAGGACTCTACTGATCGAACTCCGCTTGGCAAGGGACTTCATCCACCTTTTGAAGGAACCTAAAAACATAACTCCGCTGCCTCCGGGATTTCATCTAACATCCCAAAATAAACTTAGGAAATCAAACCTCTTCCCACCCATATTGGGCCGGGGCTTCACCTTTTCTATCAACTATCCGTGCCTTAGTTTTACGCTTTTCTTCAATAATTTTTAGAACATCTATATAAAATTCCCATTCATCGCCAAAATCGAATAGATATAGAAAACTTTTTCCCTCTCGAAGTTGAAGTTCTCCCAAACTCACCTCATTTGCATAGGGACCCTCAAAATCAAATGGTGAGTTATAAAAGTTTTCTCTGCTAAATTTTTTTCCATCCATAAAAAAGGCGTAAAGATGATCATCTTCAAAATCAAAAGCCTCTTGGATTAAATGATGGACATCCAATAAAGTATGTGAAGCTGAAAATTGTAACTTCCGCCAGCATGACTGGTTTAAAGTCACTTTAAATAAATAGGTACCCGAACTATTCTTTATTTCGCTCTCAAGAAAGTTTTGAGTGACCTCACCTTCTTCAAATAAAGGCTGTAATAAAGGAAAAAGAGATTCATGTTGCATTCTTTCTGGTTCTTCACTATCTTGCCCTTGATGATATATGGAACTAAGACCTAATATATCAAGATATGATCGTGAACCAAACTCTTGATTTGATTCAGAATCCCATGTATCAAGTAATGATTCTTGTAAATGTTTAAACAATGGGGTTAGCAGAATTGATTTCGCGGCACGATAAGTCGGACTGACTTTTTTTGTTTTTTCTTCATCAAACACAACTTCCCAGAGCCCAAAGTAATGAAAGTAATATAGAAAATTCTCAAAATCAAAAAATAATCGTCTTAATATATCATTTTTATTAATGTAGATTATCTTATTAGCAGGGTATTCCTCAAGTTTATCAAACAGGATATCAATACTATGAGGGGCCCTCTCAAAATAGCCGCCTTGTAAATAATCCCAATCAACCTTCATCCAAAAAGCCTCTAACAATGCAATATATTGCTCAGAAGTTGTTAGTCTCAAAAATTCTTCATAACTTTTTGATTGTAATGTAACTGTCTTTTGTGAATGCAAAGGCTCTTTTCGAAATAGATCTAACTCGATGCTCGCAAGAAAAAATAAATGCAAAAGTGGATATCCCGGTTGATTGTTTTTTAAAGGAACATCAAATTTCGGCTCAGACATTATGTCGTAAATTGCAATTAAATCCTTTCGAGGAAGGAACTCATTTGCTTTTGTTAACTTTATTTTGTTATTTGCTATGTAATCTAAGAATTGGATAAAGTCCCTAGTAATTTTTGTAGGGTATTCCTCTGTAATACGTATTCTCGTTTCTTTTTTACTCATATAGAATTCTCCTTATTCCTGTTCAGTTATATTTTTCCATTGTACCCTGTCTACATAAAAAAATCACCCGCCCACAGGACAGGTGAATTAACTTAAGAAGTAACTTCCTTATTTTTCACAACGCGTGATGTTAAAATTGGAATCACAACGATAACCCCAATCATCACAACAAGCGCAACAATCGAATACAGGACAGGGAATCCAAACAGATTGATTGTGTTAAAATCATCAAAAAATGGCTCAACATTCATGTAATATATAAACGAAAATTGGAAGATATCCTCTACCCAATTAGGAAGTTGAAGTGTTTCTACCAAAAAGTATGGTATCGCAAAGATAGCACCATTTATGATAAGTGAAACCAAAGCATTTTTACATACAGACGAGATAAGCACAATCATAATGGCAAAACTACACGCACCGAACAAATGGAACCCTAATTGCAGTAAATGGTACTCTAACATTGTAAAACTATATGGCGAAAAATAGTATTTAAATGTATATTGGATGGACGTTTCCCAGCCACTATTCCCATATTGAATAAGGTTCCACGCAATATTAAAAATCTCCCACCCTACTACAACAATAGCGGAATAAATTAAGGCAGCTCCAATTTTGGCACCTAGCAATGATCCTCTACCCTTTTTTGAGCTAAGAATATAGTTGTCCACCCCCGTGCTATATTCCTGGGTGTACATACTAGAAAGCCCCACCAAAAGCATTGCCCCGGTGATGAATACCGAAAAAACACTTGCAAAATCAATGATTTCTGCAGGACCTTTGCTATAGGCGAAATAAGAGGTATCGATCTCTTTTAGCATGGCTGTTTGAAGCTCGGTATTATATTTATTTTCCCCTGCTAGCTCTTTGATTTTTTCCTGAGCATTCAATTCCACCTGATGGCCATACGCGAGATTTTCGTAAACTCCCATCAGGGTCCATTCATCTTCAGATAACCACTGATCGGTTTCCATCATTTCGTCTTGCTTTTTCATTAACTCTTCATTGCCCTTTGCAGCAACTTCAAGTTTTTCCTCAGTAACTTTCCCTTCCCAATCCTTATAAATTGCTCTTTCTTGATCAGCACTAGGATAATAGGTGAATCCCGTCGAAAAAACAATCAACAAAAGAAACGTAACATAGACCATTCTTTGCTTAAAAATTTTATATAACTCAAATTTTAATAGCTCCATTTATGCGACCTCCTCATCGAAATAGTAGAGATATAGATCCTCTAGATTTGGATGTTCATTTACAGCATTTAGATGAGGTTTAACATCACTTAAAATCCGTAACTTGAATTTATCCCCAACACGAGCAATGTTGCCAACCTTATATATAGATTGAAACTTTGTAGTTTCAGATTCAGTATCAACTGTGACAGACCAAACCTTTTCTTCGATTCCTTTTAATAACGATTGAGGTGTCTGCTTTTGAATCAGTTTTCCTGACTTTAAAATCAAAACTTCCTTCGCAATGAATTCGATATCTGACACAATATGTGTGGATAACAATACAATACGGTTTGTTGAGATTTTTGATATCAAATTTCGGAACCGGATTCTCTCTTTTGGATCAAGTCCTGCCGTTGGTTCGTCTACGATCAGAATTTTCGGGTCATTTAACAGAGCTTGCGCAATTCCGACACGTCGCTTCATTCCGCCTGAAAACTTCCCTACCTTTTTCTTGGCATGCTCAGTTAATCCTACCAATTCCAATGTTTCCATGACCTTTGCTTTTGCGTCTTCCTTTGACAGACCTTTTAACGTTGCAATATAAAGCAAAAACTTTTCAGCTGTAAAATTTTTGTAAAGACCCACATGCTGAGGCAAATATCCGATGACATCTCGATATCGATAATCCAAAACCGAAATATCTTGACCGTCTAGCAATACTCTTCCGGAGCTCGGCTTCATAACACTAGCAAGAATGCGCATCAATGTCGTCTTTCCTGACCCGTTCGCCCCTAAAATCCCGTACACCCCTGTTGTAAATTCTAAATGTAAAGAGTCCAAAGCCTTTTTATCATCAAAGACTTTTGAAACATTTTCAATGGTTAAATTCATATGAAATACCCCTTTTGTAAATTCTGCTCATTTTAATCATGATAAAAATTGTCGCGGCTAGAGTTACCAAAATATATGCCACTGCTGAAACCGCTTCAATTCTTACTATTACATCTTGTTGTGCTAGAAAGAGAGCAACTACTGTCCAAACAACAAGTCCGCCGGTTAGCGTGTATGCTCCACGAAATTTTGACGCTACCACTAACATAATCGATGCAATGATGGTAAATGGGGTCGCCCAATAAAGAACTAATTTTCCAATCATCACCTCGGGTAGGAGGACTGCAAAACTAATCGTCAAAAGGATATTCAGGGTAATATTGAAGGCTCCTACAACAACCATTCTCGATAAAATAATTTCTTGTAGGCTAAATTTAAATGACATCTCTAGTTCAGCCATCTCGGTATTTCCACTCTTAAATATTTCAATCATCCCGATGAATGTTGGGAGTGGAGCCACATACAGCATAATGAGATATGGATCTACCTCGTAAAATAGAGTTGAAGTTACTCCGATTAGTAAAAATAATAGATTTAACCCCCAAAACAATGGTGAAAAATAAAAGACTTCCCTTGTAGAATACTTCATTACGGTTGACACACTGGCAACAAGTGTATCCCATTTATTTTCTATTTTAGGAACGTGAGGACGGAGCGCATCAACTGTCATCATAATTTCAGATTCACTTGGAAATTCGACATCAAACTCGTCAAGGGACATTTCCAATTCCTGTTCCAATTCTAAAATCTCATCATCGATCTCAAATTTAATGGTTTGTCTGTCGTTTTTGATCATTTCCCTCACCTCTCTCTAATGATGTTGCAAGTTTCCCAAGGCCTTGCTTCAATCTTGATTTAACGGTCGACACATTCGCTTTCGTGATGTCGGCAATCTCCTTAATTTTCATGTCATGATAGTATTTCAGAATCACGGCTTCTTTTTGAATATCTGGTAAGCGATTAATAGCTGCCTTTACCTGCTCCCGCGATTCCTTTCGTTCAAATATGTAGGGAACATCACTGTTTGTACTTTTAATTGAATCTTGAAGCTCTGTTATTTTAGTGGTTTGTTTATAATCAGCACTCTTCCAATAATCACGGCAATGATTGACGGCAATTGTATAGAGCCAGCTTTTAAAACTACCTTTATTTGAATAAGACTTAATCCGCTGCATCATTTTTATGAAAATTTCCTGTGTTAAATCGTACGCCATTTCCTTGTTTCCCACTTTTCGATAGACAAAAGCGTATATCGATTTATAATACTTCCTTGTCAAAACCTCCATCGCCGCTTGACTACCTTGCAGGATTTCTTCAATTAGTTCTTGATCCTCAGGCATTTTTATCACCTCAATTATCTAAGACGAAAAGATTTGAAAAAAGATTTATTCCATCTAAAAAAAGTTTCTGCTATGATTATCTATTTAGAATGAGAAGGCTGCAACGGGAAATTGTAATGACGTAAAAAAGCACCTATCTCCAAAATGGATAGATGCTGATATTAATTTTAAATCTACATAAAATAATCCAATATAAAATACAAAATCAAACAAAGGATAGATCCTGTTAAAAATGGACTAATTCGAAGTCGGACTTTTTCATGCTTTTCTCTGTAACTACCGAGAAATGTATTAAAAACGGCCATCTCTGAGTTTTTTGTAAAGATATCGCCTGAGGAGCCCATTAAGATTGCGACTATTATAAAAAAACAAGAGCCAATAAACAAGGTAGTTAACGTATTTGCATCTAAATAGAGGGAAACTCCATAAAGAATTGCTACCTCTACGGCAGTAACAAGGAGCGCAAATGTGATGTATCGTACCATTGTTCATCCCTCCTTCCTCAAACTGCTGATACCGTTTATTACGAATGAGCGTGAGAAAAGTTTCGGAATACTTAGTATATACTATTCCGCTTTTTCATCATTTAGTCCGGACAAACCTAGGCTTGGACTTTTCCAAATAATAGATTATTTAAATTGTAAGCGGTTTTAGTTGGTAAGTAAAAAATACATGTTATAATGGGGTGGATGACAGTTGCAAACTAGTAGGAAAGAGAATTAAATACTACTAGAATGTATATGTAAAAGGGAGAGGACATCATGAGCCAAGTTCGAATAGAAAAGGATTTTCTTGGAGAAAAAGAGGTTCCATTTGATGCCTATTATGGCGTCCAAACGATACGTGCAGTTGAAAATTTTCCGATAACTGGTTACCGTATCCATGAAGAATTAATTATCGGATTAGCTATGGTTAAGAAAGCAGCAGCCTTAGCAAATATGGATGTGAAGCATCTATATGAAGGTATTGGTAAACCAATTGTACAAGCTGCAGATGAAATTATTAACGGAAAAATGCATGATCAATTTATTGTAGACCCTATCCAAGGTGGAGCAGGTACGTCTATTAATATGAATGCTAACGAAGTCATTGCTAATCGTGCACTAGAGATCCTTGGACATGAAAAAGGAAAATATAATGAAGTTAGTCCTAACAGCCATGTGAATATGTCTCAATCTACAAATGATGCATTTCCAACGGCACTTCATATTGCCACACTTAACTTAATTGAAAAATTACTAAGCACAATGGAATATATGAAAGGCGTTTTCCAACAAAAAGCGCAAGAATTTGACCATATCATTAAAATGGGAAGAACTCATCTTCAGGATGCAGTGCCGATTCGACTTGGACAAGAGTTCGCTGCATATGCCCGTGTTTTAGAACGTGATATAAAGCGTATTCAACAATCCCGTCAGCATTTGTATGAAGTCAATATGGGAGCTACAGCTGTAGGAACTGGGCTAAATGCTGAACCACGATATATCGAAAATGTTGTCAAATATCTAGCAGAAATTAGTGGACTGCCTTTAGTAGGTGCTGAACATCTAGTCGATGCTACCCAAAATATCGATGCATACGCAGAAGTATCAGCTGCGTTAAAAATAAATATGATGAGTATGTCAAAGATCGCAAATGATTTACGTTTAATGGCCTCAGGACCACGTGCAGGTCTCGGCGAAATCAGCTTACCAGCAAGACAACCAGGTTCATCCATTATGCCAGGTAAGGTAAACCCAGTTATGCCTGAAATGATTAATCAAGTAGCCTTCCAAGTGCTAGGAAATGATCATACAATCTCGTTAGCAACTGAAGCTGGCCAACTAGAATTGAATGTAATGGAACCAGTTTTAGCATTTAATTTATTGCAATCACTTAGCATTATGAATAACGCATTCAGAGCATTTACTGATTATTGTCTATCAGGAATCAAAGCAAATGAAGAGCGTTTAAAGGATTATGTTGAAAGAAGTGTCGGACTCATTACTGCCGTTAATCCACATATCGGATATGAAGTCGCCTCTCGAATTGCAAGGGAGGCTATTATAAACGGTAAACAAGTTCGTGAACTATGTTTACAATATGATGTATTAACTGAAGAAGAATTGGATTTAATCTTAAATCCATATGAAATGACAGAACCAGGGATATCAGGTTCTTCATTGTTGCAACGAGCATAAAACAAAGAGGACTGGTGACAGTCCTCTTTTTCATTTTAAATCGCCTTTACCATTCCACCGTCAACCAAGTATGCTTGTCCGGTCATATAGGAATTAGCATCCGATACTAAAAACGTAACGATATTAGCAAATTCTTCAGGTGCACCATAACGTTTTAACGGAATGGTTTCTTTGTACATTTGTTCAATTTCTTCAATCGGCTTTCCTAGTTTTTCGGCATTGATTTGATCCAAGTGTGCAACGCGGTCTGTTGCAATACGTCCGGGTGCGACCGTATTGATGAGAATATTATAAGGCGCTAATTCGTCAGCTAATGTTTTTGATAAACCAACAATGCCTAGCCGAAAAGTATTGGAAAGAATAAGACCAGGAATAGGCACTTTGATAGATGAAGATGCAATATTGATGATTTTTCCACCGTTTTCTTTCAAATACGGTAGAGCGCCACGGATCATTCGAACATAACTTAATAGATTTAATTCAAATGCCCCCTGCCATGCTTCATCATCTAACTGGTCAAATGTTCCTGCTGGAGGACCTCCCGCATTGTTTACAAGAATATCGATTGTGCCAAACGTTTCTATTGTATGTTTCATCAGAGCCTCAATTTCTTCTTTGTTGGTAATATCCGTTTGAAGAAAAGAGACTTTTCCCATATTTAATGCTGAAAGTTCCTCTTGAACTGCTTTTAATCTTTCCTCACTGCGACTTGCAAGCATCACATTGGCGCCTTCTTTTACGAGCTGGGTTGCGATTGCTTTTCCGAGCCCTTGGCTAGATGCGGCAACGATGGCGGTTTTCCCGCTTAAATGTAAATCCATATGTCATTCACTCCTTAAATTTGAGTTTACTCTTCCATTTTAGCCCATTTTCATAATTTTGTGTTGAGCTTAGAATGTTGAATTTTTCCCAAACTTTATTGAATTGAGTCCAACCACTCAATATTTGTTCCCTAACTCAAATTAATTGTGCACTAACCCTTAAAAGGTCAGCTCAGACAAAAAAGAGCTGACCCTTCTATTCTATTTCGAGACTGACATCTCAACCTGCTTATCAATCTTAGGTTTCCGTTCGAAAATACCAGTTCCTAGTAACACTCCACACACAATTAAAAAGAAGCCAACTAACTGAATGAATTTAAATGATTCATTTAAAAATAACACCGATCCAATCAGAGAAAAGAATGGTGCAAGATTTAAGAATATAGCCGTTTCACCTGGTCCAATTTTGGAAATGGCAAAATTATAACATAGGTTTCCGATACCCGTTGAGATAATTGCAGATGCAGCAAAAACTACCCACACATAAGCAGGTACAGCTCCAGTTGCAGCAATAGACTGCCCCTCCAATGCGAAGCTTACTATCAATAAAAATCCTGCCCCCATTAATAAAGCGTAACACGTAATGGTTTTTGCATTTAATGTGTAAGAAGCTTTTCGAATAAAAATAAAACTTACCGCTTGCGCAATGACTGATAAAAACACGTACAAATCCCCGAGTGCAAGCTTTGTAAATGACCCTCCACCAAGGATTAAGATAAAGTAAATACCCATTATTCCTAAAAAGACACCGCTGATTTTTAAAAATGTCATGTTCGCTTTTAGAAAAAGCACCGCCAAAATATTTGTAACAAGCGGAATTAAGGCTAGAATGGATGCACCATTTGTGGCACTCGTGCCCGTCAAGCCGACAGAAAGTAATGCTTGGTGGCCAAGAATTCCAGTCAAAGCACTAAGTGAAACATACCCAAACTCGTGGAGACTCATTTTTTGGAGATCTTTTTTCACATATAGAAAGACAAAAATTACAAGGGCCGCTGCCAAGATTCGTAGACCGGTAATGGATACTGGCGGAAAATTTTCAACCAATATTTTAATCGCTACAATATTAAGCCCCCACGCAACCATAACAAATAACAGAATGCCGTATAAATAAAGTTTTCGCACATTCACCAATCCATTCTGATGTGATCCATCTTTTCACTAATGCACTCTATTATACTCCATATCTGTTAAAAATTGGCTAGAAAAATAAAAGTCCGGCAGATAACACAAATCGTGCCTTCTACCGGACAAGTCCTTTTTTCAAAAGGTTCATTTCAATTGTAAAGCCCCTTAATGCGGAGTCTGATGATAAATCATAAGCAAAGGCATGGATTAAATTACGCAGCATTACAGACGTAATGATTTGTATCGAATGAAACAATTCCTCATCATTCTCTACATTCAATTTACTTATATTAATTCGAGAACTTAGCTCTTTAAAGTTTTCGTTCATTTCAACATCACCTGTAATTCTGTCAAACGTACGTTCAATTTTATGGGTCATGTTGAGCAAGGCATTTTTTAAAAATGTTAGTCCCTCATCTTCTTGCAAAAACAGTTCGAAGAAGTCAACCATCGTTTGAAACAAATCACCATCATGCTTTTCTAACATTGAAAGAAATGCAACCTTCTTTTCCTTAGCATATTCACTTAATATAAAGAAATAAACATCTTCTTTATCCTCAAAATATTGATAAAAACTACCGCGTGGAATTCCAGCTGATTTTATAATATTGGAAATCGAAGCGTCAAATAATGGAACGCTTGAAAATTCCTTTTTTGCCGCTTCAATCAGAGTTTGTTTCTTATCATCAGGTAAATTAAAAAAAGTAATCTTCGGCATTTTCACCTCTCCCTATTTGTCGAAGGATAAAAAGTCATAAGGAAGAAGGATTTTATCATCCAAAGTATAAAGCTCTTCCATTTTCGTTGATTCCTTTAGTTTGTTCATTTCTCCTTGAAGTTTTTCCATCTTTTTATCTAATTGTGCTGCTGTTACAGCCGCTTCTTTTAATTCATCCTTCATATGCTGAGGGATTTCTTTATTGTATTTATAATAAATTTTGTGTTCTAAGCTTGCCCAGAAATCCATGGCAATTGTTCGAATTTGAATTTCAACAAAAATATGTTCTTCACGATCGGACATAAAAATTGGAATTTGCACAATTAAATGTAGACTTTGATATCCGTTTGGTTTTGGATTTTTAATGTAATCTTTACACTCAATTAAGGTAATATCCTTTTGCTTTTGCAGCATTTCACTGATTTTATAAATATCGGAAATATAAGCGCATGTAATTCGAATCCCCGCAATGTCACGAATATTTTCTGTGATGGACTCAAAACTATAGTCATATCCTTTGCGTTGGATTTTGTTCAGTATACTCTCTGGTGATTTCAATCGAGATGATACATGCTCAATTGGGTTGTAATCATGTATATATTTAAACTCCTGCTTTAAAATATTTATTTTGGTCATCATTTCTTCAAGCGCAAACTTGTATGACATCATAAATCGTATCAGTTCTACCTTCATATCTTTAAACTGATTCATTCTAATTCCTATAGACATAATTCGTCTCCTTTTAGTGTGAAGCTATTGGTCTTTTACAAATTGAAGCCTTGACACCTAACGATTGCAGTTTTTTCGCAAGCTTTCGTAGTTTCATTTGGTTCAGTTCATTTTTAGGTTCTGTCTTTATCATGACATCTTGTCACCTCACAATTTACATTTTAGATGACACCATGTCACAAGTCAATTAATTATGACACATTGTCACACTATGTTCACATACAGAGAAAAGCCTTTCTCCAAGTAAGAGAAAGGCATAATTGTTATAAAGCAGTACTTGTTTTTTCCACTACGGGCTTTGGTTCATTCAATTCCGGATGAGCTTTTCTTACAACACTTGGTCTTGCTAGAACTAACACGACCCCAATTAAGATAACCGCCGAAGTGATGAGAATATATTGGCCAGGCAATACATCGTATAGATATCCAAATATAATCATTCCAAGTGGCATTAAAGCTACTGCCATTGATTCTAAAATCGAGAACACGCGTCCCTTATAATCATCATCAATCATTTTTTGCATCATAACTTGAAGCGGTGTATTAACAACGATAATCATCAAACCATTTATAAACATTGCAACAAAATAATACGCAAACACTGACCAATACGATAATGAAATCATTAATGGAACAGCCATCGCTCCCATAATGACCCCTAACCCAATGATTCCACGTTTTGAAACAAGGAAGGGATATTTCACTTCTTTTCGAATCGAGAAGTAAATCGAGAATAACAGCATTCCAATGGCAAAGGCTCCTTGCGTGAAACCGAAATGTTCTGAAGCCAACTTTAATTTTTCAATTAATATAAATGAGTAACCGACCTCAAAAGCTCCAAAAAGGAAGTTGATGACTAATGCCATCCAGATCATCGTCATCAGGACCTGTTTTGTTTTTAAATAGGAAATACCTGCTTTAATACTTTCCCACATTGTTTCCTTCTGTTCTGTTTCATCTTTCTCCTTGCGATTTGAGAACAGATTGAAGTTCATGGTAGATTCAAGTAATACAGCAATGACAGAAGCCACAATGTACATTCCTAAAAATAATTCCATTGATACTGTACCATATAACAGTCCACCTACTGCTGGGCTACCAATGGCCGCAAAAGAAATTGAAATTTGGTTAAGTGACATTGCTCTTTGAATACGTTCTTCATCCACCAAACCGGAAATCGATGAAGTGAAGGTTACGCCAGTAAATGAAGTTGCGATTGATAATACTACCGTTGTTGTATAAATTGCAATTAAAGATAAACCATAGGTCAAACTAACAACGAGTAACCCTACAATCGCTAGTGTTGCAACAAGCTGTGAGATAATGACGATTTTTTTTCGAGAATATTTGTCTGCTGCATAACCTGCTAGCGGTGCTACAAGTGCCCTCGGTAAAAGATTACATATTAGATTTGTCGCAAAGCTTGTTGCTGATCCTGTAAGTTGAAGTATATAAAAGCTGATTGCAAATGCGTATACTTGTGCGCCGAATGAGGAAATGATTTTACTTATTGTGAATGTAAACAAATGATAAGATGCCCTTTTAAGCTTTTGTTGTTCAGTCATGCTAATTCCTCCAGTTTTGGAAAAGTTTAATTTAATTAAACAAATCTTATCATCATATTACTTTCTTTTCAACAAAAAGTTTAATATAATTAAACAAAATAATAAAAATAGGGAGAGTGCCTATTTCTTATGCTAGGTGAACGCATACGTAAATTACGTAAACAAAAGAAATTAACATTAGAAGAACTTGCAGGTACAAAACTGACAAAAGGCATGCTCAGCCTAATTGAAAATAATAAAGCAAATCCATCTATGGAGAGCTTAACCTATATTGCAGAGAGGCTTGAAATAGATTTGTCACAGCTTTTAAATGAAGTGAATTTTGAGGAATTAAGGGAAGTATTGGATGAGGCTGAAAAAATATTTTCACGCAACTCAGATGATTACCCCGAAAAATATAAAAATCTGTTCACTCTCATTGACCCGGTTGTTCCCCAATTAAACCAAGGCTATGTAGCTGCAAGATTGTTGGAGCTATATGGGTACAGTTTATACTGGGAAAAGCAAGGTGACTGGAAACAGTCTCTTGAACAAGCAGCCGTCCTGTACGATCAAATGAATGTAACAACGAAACGGGTAGGCATAGCCTCATTTCGTTGCCTTGCCGATTTTATCGAACATAACTATGAGCAATCATTGGAAACAATCTTACATGAACGAAAAGAAATTGAAAAAAAGCACGTCTATATTGACCCCATTTCAAGATTGGACCTAGATTATAATGAGGCCGTTATGTATTTTGCTGTTGGGGATATTAACGCGGCAAAACAAGTCATGGATGAAGCCATTTCATTCTCTCAAAAAAACAAAACGTTTTATCGAATTGATGATTTATACAGGTTGGCAGCAGCCTATTCGATGATGGAAGAAGAATGGGAGCAATATGAATATTACCTGAAGAAGTTGAATCAATATGCGATGTTTTCAGACGATACAATGTCTCAAGTTACATCAAAACTCTTTCTCATTGAGTCCCTCAATGGCTATAAACATGATTACGCGGAAGCTCTTTCAATGGTCGATCAGCTTTTAAACGATCCAGAATTAAAACATCATCAATTAATTGAATGGTTTCATCTTGAGAAGGGAAAAGCATTACATGGATTAAAACGCTACGAAGAAGCCATTAACTATTTCGAAAAGGTAGTCATTCCTGACTATCATCACCACCCTTTTGACTTATCACAATTTTATCTAAAAGAAACATATATGGCGCAATGTCTAGTTGAACTTGGAAAAATAGAGGAGGCTTTAGGAGCTGCGAAAAAAGCAGTTGATTTATTTGATCACCTCCCTGATTCTCCTTTTAAAGAATTAAGCTTGGAGACTTATCAAAAAATTCTTGAACTGAAATCTGTTAAATGGGGAAAATCGTGATTAATGCCCATAACCATTTTGAGTAATATTAAAAAATGTCACCAAAGCAATAAATAAAGTTGTAACAGGAAATAAAAAGTACTTTTATTTGAATCTCAATATTTGATATCATACTTAAAGAAAAAGTATTAATGAAGGTGAAGAAATTGGATTATCAAATTTTACTTTATTACAAATACATCGAAATTGATGACCCGCAGGCTTTTCGAGACCAACATTTTGAATTCTGTGCTTCCATTGGTTTGAAAGGCCGAATTCTTGTTGCAACAGAGGGGATCAATGGTACTGTGTCAGGTACGGTGGAGCAGACGGAAAAATATATGGAGTTTATGCGAAGCGATGCCCGTTTTTCGGATATGGTTTTCAAAATTGAGAAAAGTGAAGGACATGCTTTTAAAAAGCTTAAAATTAAGGTGAAACCAGAGATTGTTAATTTAAGTCTGGATAAAGACTTAAATCCAAATGAAATTACGGGTAAACATCTTTCACCAAAGGAATTCCTTGAAACGTTACAACAAGACGATGTCATCGTTCTTGATGCTCGAAATACCTATGAGTACGATCTTGGTCATTTTCGAGGGGCCATTCGACCTGATATCGAAACTTTCCGAGAACTGCCAAAATGGGTTGAAGAGAACTTAAGCGAGCATAAGGATAAAAAAATACTAACCTATTGTACCGGAGGAATCCGTTGCGAAAAATTCTCTGGATTCCTTGTTAATGAAGGCTTCAAGGATGTTTCTCAGCTTGAAGGTGGCATCATTACGTACGGATATGATCCAGAGGTAAAAGGTGCACTTTGGGACGGAAAATGCTATGTATTTGATGAACGCATTTCTGTACCAGTAAACAGAACTGGTGAAGAAACAGTGGTTGGAAAATGTCATCACTGCGGGAAACCAGAAGAACGGTATGTAAAATGCGGAAATCCGGATTGCAACAAGCATCTCCTATTATGTGAGGACTGTGAACATGAACACTACAGATCTTGTAGCCAGGAATGTAAAGACCACCCTCATAATCGCTATGTGAAGGAACATCAATTGGTGTAAATTATAAAGATACTTATTTAATTACACTTCAACTAGCATAATACGTAGCAATAAAAAGAGACTAGGGTTTAAACTTTCCTAGTCTCTTTGCTAATATTAGATCTTCTTATGTTTTTTTCGTACATTGAATCAAACGTACTTTATTAGGAATTACTTTGAATTTGACATATTTCAAAGCGCTTTATAATACCTTTTAATATCGTAAAATTCAAATGTAGAGAGGGAGTGGATATTATGGCAATTAGACCCCCGCTGTTACAAAGAGGAGATACAATTGGATTAGTTACACTTGGCAGCCCTCTTGATGCAAATATTATTAATGCCGGAGTACAATTCTTGAGAGATATCGGTTTTAATATCGTCTTTGGTAATCATGTATACTCATTTAATGGTATCGTTGCGGCGCCAGCCCAACAAAGAGCAGATGATTTAATGCATATGTTCAGAGATCCGAATATCAAAATGATCCTTGCCACCCGTGGAGGGACTGGAGTTCAGACCATTCTTCCTTATCTGAACTTTGATGTCATAAGACAGAATCCTAAAATTATATCTGGATATAGTGACATGACAGTATTATTAAATAGTTTATATCAGTTTAGTGATTTAATTACGTTCCATAGTTTAATGCTTATTGAATTTAGACCAGAAACCCCTGTTTATAACTTCAATCAATTTTTTGAAGCAACATCAACGTTGAATTCCCCCAGGCTCATCCAAAACCCACCAAACATAGCCATAAGGAGTTTAGTACCAGGAAATGTTACAGGTCCAATTGTTGGTGGAAATATGACTTCGTTAGTAAATGCACTCGGAACACCATATGAGATTAATACAAAGGGAAAAATACTTTTTTTAGAAGAAACCCACGCTCCATCTACCATGATTTTTAGGTATTTAACTCAATTATCAATGTCAGGTAAATTTCAAGATTGTCTTGGCATAATTATAGGGGAATGTACGAATTGCCTTGTATCATATGGGACAACATTCGAAGATCTAATTCATGATTTATTGGTCCCCCTAGGAAAACCACTGTTAATCAACCTTACTACCGGTCACGGCTATTATAAAGCTGCTATTCCAATAGGAGCTAATGTGAATCTAAATTCAACAGCCAAAACATTAACTGTGCTTAACCCAACGGTTTCTTAGTGATGCTTCTGAACAGTTTTTTATTTTGCAATTTTTTCAATTTCCTCCGAAGTATAAACCACTTTACCTTGTTCTTTTTCCTGAGCCACATTGTACATCGCTTTTGCTACTGTTTTTCCTTCGATTGCTCTATATTTTTGTAAGGGGCCAGTAAATATAAACTTTAGGCATTTAAACAAGACAGCAGCTATTTCTTCTCCAAGACGAAATTCGCCTCTGTTTCCAAGAAGAAGTGAAGGACGAAAGATGGAATGTTGTTCGAAGTTAAGTTGACGAACCTTTTCTTCAAGCTCTCCCTTCATTCTTGGATAAAATAGCTTAGACTTACGGTCTGCGTTCATTGAACTTACCACTAAATAATGTCTAGCACCTGCCTCTTGTGCAATCCTCCCAATCTCAACTGGATAATCTACATCTATTTTGTACATGGCTTCTTGTGTCTTTGCCTTTTTGATAGTAGTGCCTAAACATACAAACACATCATTCACAGTGAAGTATTGTTTAAATTCATTAAGGCGTTCGAAATCGACTATTACTTCTTTTAATTTTGGATGATTCATCTTAAGTGGATTTCGAACTAGAGCATACACCTCTTTATATTCAGAGGACTCTAATAATATATGTAATAATTCATTCCCAATTAAACCTGTAGCCCCAGCAATAAGTGCCGTCTTTTCTTCCACTTTGCCAACGTCCTTTCATTTAAAGAAAATGCTAATTTTTCTTCATAAGTATACCCCTATTATTTCTAACCAAATGCACTCAGTATTCGTATGTAAAATCTGTTGCAGTACTTTATTACGAAAAAAGGGAGTTTCATAGAGAAAATAATAGAAGAATTAGGTAATAAGCACCATTTTTCGTTCTTATCTTATTTCCTTTTCCAAAATTTTCACTAATTTTAGACAAAAGTTGCTTCATCTGTATTATAATAGAAATAAAATTATTATCTAACTATTTACTATATTAAAATTCTTATCATAATCCGTCGAAGGTGAATTCATGGAAATTACTAAACACATTCTTTTTAACCTATCATTATTAATTATTCTTTCATTTATAGGCTTAATATGGTTCGAACGAAAACGAAATCTTACCTTATCAAAATGGGAAGCGTACATTGGGTTAGTTGTGCTTATTTTGGCTTGCTTTATCGTTTCATATCAACCTACCCCTAATCAATTTTTTGACCTTCGTCTTATACCTATATTAATAGGTGGTCTTTATCTTGGAATTGGTCCTATCCTATGTCTAACTGTCATTATTATTAGAGGGTTATATGGTATAAATTTTGGTTTTTACGCTACTTTTTCCCTTTATCTTCCATTAGCTGTGTCTTTATGGAAGCTGTACCCTTGGTTTTGGAAACAGAGTTCCAATAAGCGTGTATGCATTTCTGTACTTGTAACCTTTATTTTATCAGTCTTTACAGTAGTTGCACTTTTAATTTCGAAACCACCAATCAATGTTTACGATGCTTGGTTTGCTTATTTAGTCATTCCACCTATTGGTTTAGGAATCTTGTCTTACTTAACCGAATTTGTTCGCAATAATATTCAATTGCGACAAACTATTGTAAAATCTGAAAAGCTCCATGCAGTCGAACAAATGGGAGCGGCGATTTCTCATGAAATTCGAAATCCTTTAACTGCAGCAATGGGATTTGTTCAATTGCTGATGTCTAATACTCTACCAAGACATAAGCAAAAAGAGTACTTGATGATTATTAAAGAAGAGTTGGCTTCTGCTGAACATGTTATTCAAGAATATCTAACTTTTTCCAAACCAGCATTAGATACGGTCGAAACCCTTCAAATCAAACGCGAATTGCAACAAGTGATATCTATTTTAAAGCCTACTGCAAACCAGCATTCGGTAGAAGTCATTACGAATTTTTCTTTGATAGGCGCGATGGAAGGTGACCGGCAAAAGTTTCATCAATGCTTTATCAACGTCATGAAAAATGCGATAGAGGCAATGCCTGGTGGAGGAAGATTATATGTTGAAACTAGTTATGACCGATACACTGTAAGCATTATAATCCGCGACACTGGTATGGGTATGACAAAAGAACAAATTGAGAGACTAGGTGAACCTTATTACTCTACTAAAGGACCAAAAGGAACAGGTCTTGGAATGATGGTCGTTTATAGTATTGTGAAAGCAATGAAAGGTACGATCAAAGTATCAAGTTCTGTTGGCGAAGGAACTGAATTCACATTTCAATTTCCATCTGTCCTTTCCACAAACGAACCCCACGCCTGAGAACGTGGGGGTGCTTTATGCGTATTCTAAAAAAGCCTTTCCTCTCCTTTTAGTTCGAATATCCCTTTTAATAGCCTCGTAAACTTCATTTTTCGTTCCTTTTATTTCCTGTTTTTCTTCGGTAAGTAGACAATACAAAAGTTTTAAATCTAATGCAGTTGCCTCCTTCATTACCTTAGTTTTTGCGGTAGCATCAATATAGGTAATGATTTGTTCGACGGTATTCAGCTTCGTAAAATGTAGTTTCGTTCCTACCAACCCACTATATTTTTCTTCAAATAAAGAATCGACAATATCAGAAAAAGATGGTTTAGTTGTCTTGTTGGACTTTTTTTCTATTTTCGCCTTGCCCGTTTTTTCCTCAACCGAGATATCTCCGTAACCATGAAAAAGCTCAATTATTTTCTCAACTTCTTTGATTTCCTTTTTTGGTATTTGCAATGTTTCATAGATCGTTTTTAATTTTTCCAAATGATCTGCTACCTTTTGATAGGTTATTGTACTCATCTAATTCTTCCTCCACTTAAAAGAGACTATTAAAAATGTTTGGTTCGATACAGAATAGAATTTCATCCGTTAGCTCTGCATATTCGGAACGTTTCTTTCCATTTGCTGTATCTCGTGCAATTTCCTCAATGTGTCTGATCACTGTTTTGAAAAGATAATTCCCTTCTTCCAAATCTGATAGAATCGAATCAATGTTTGCTTCTTTTAATTCTGCTTTTAAATCCTTCATTTCTTTTACATTATTCACATTTGTTTTTTTCAATGTTTCAAAAATCCCAATTAATCTTGGTTTCGTACCAAACAATAATTTCGCTAGCAATGCCTTTTCATGTTCCACACTAAAGGTATTGTAAATTTTCTCGACAGACTTAATGTAATGAACCACCCCGCGAATACTTATCGTTTGAATAATCGACGGAATTAAATAATAATCTGATAGAAGAAATGCGCCTTGGGTAATCACATTGTTACTTGGTGGACAGTCAAACAGAATATAATCATATTTACTTTCGAGTTTCATACTTTGAAAAAACTGTTGGAGCACAGCTAGGTCTTCAAAATCATCTCTTAATCTTAAAGCAATTTGATCGAGGCCACCATTTGTATAAAATAAATTAGATGGAATGAAGTGGATTTGTTCAGGGGTTTGTTTGATTAAGCTAGTTGTATCAATGGTATATTTCAAATAAGGGTACTGTTTAAATTGTGCCCACATATCATAGACAAAGTTTAGACTCTCGTTGTTCTTAAGCTGTTCAAGGTTTCGATCAATTCTTGTAAGACAAATTTCACTCAGTGAGCATTGTGGATCTAAATCAATTAGGAGTACCTTCTTTTTCGCTTCTGCCAAGTGAAGCGCAATCTGATAAATACTAGTGGTCTTGCCCACTCCCCCTTTATAATTCCCAACAAAGATCTTTTTGCCTTCAACCACTTGCTGACCCCCTCAGAAGTATTCATTTTAATGTATTAAGAAAGTGGGAAAATATTCTTATTTTGATTTGTCATAATCTTTTCTTATGTTAATTTATAAAATATTTATAATTTTCTTATATTAATTATTACTATATGATAAAAGTAACAAACGCAATGGAGGAGAAAGAATGGATATTAAATCAGACGTTAAAAAACAATTTGGCAGCAGTGCTGCCTCTTATGTAACAAGTGAAGGTCACCGTAAAGGTGGAGATTTACAAACATTGATTGCATTAGCCGATGCCACAGGAACAGAGCTAGCACTCGATGTTGCTACTGGTGGCGGACATACTGCGAATGCCCTTGCTCCTCGTGTAAGAAAGGTTATTGCATTAGATTTAACACCAGAAATGTTAGCTGCTGCTGAAAAATTTATTAAAGGAAATGGCCATGAAAACGTTGAATTTGTTGAAGGTGATGCTGAAAAACTACCATTTTCAAATGAATCATTCAATATTGTGTCTTGCAGAATTGCTCCTCACCATTTCCCTAACATTACAAGTTTCGTGAGTGAAGTATCACGTGTTTTAACAACAGGTGGACAGTTCTTGTTAGATGATAATGTAGCTCCTGAAAACAAGGAATTTGATGAATTTTATAATACTGTTGAAAAAAAGAGAGACTATAGTCATTTCCGTGCTTGGAAAAAGTCTGAATGGTTACAAATGCTAGAAAATGAAGGCTTTGAAATCCAAGAACTCTATCGTTTTGACAAGCCATTTGACTTTGAAAGTTGGTGTAACCGTATGAATCTTTCAGACACCGAAAAGGCCGAACTGAACGAATACATGCGAAACTCTTCCGAAAAGGTCAAACAAAAGTTTCGTATTCAGATTGAGAATGATAAAATCATCTCCTTCCAAGGAGAAGCATTTGTTTTAAAAGCTACAAAACTTTAAGATAAAAGTGGGGGCAAGACCCCCACTTTCTTTCATTTAGGAGGTATTCGTTTTGCTTAAAAACAAAGTTACTGAACTGCTAGAGATTGAACATCCAATTATCCAAGCTCCAATGGCTGGTGGTGTTACAACTTCAGAATTAGTTTCTGCTGTATCAAATGCAGGAGGCTTAGGTATGATAGGTGCTGGATACATGACGCCTTTGCAACTACAGGAACAGATTAGTGAAATCAAAAAGCTTACGCCCCATTCTTTTGGAGTTAATCTATTTGTTCCAACCAAATTTCATACTAAAGAAAATGAAGTGAAGTCAGCAAATCAATTACTTAATCCGATTCGTGAAAAATTAAACATACCTCCAAATGAACATGTTGAGATCCCTTCATTTACGGATACAATAAAGAAGTTTGATGAGCAAATTAACGTTATCATTGAGGAAAAGGTTTCTATTTGTTCCTTTACATTTGGTCTTCCTTCAAAAGAAGTGATTTCCAAATTAAAACAACATCAGATGGTTTTAATGGGAACAGCAACATCTGTTAAAGAAGCCATAGAAATCGAAAAGTCAGGATTGGATCTGGTTGTTGTTCAAGGCAGTGAAGCTGGTGGGCATCGTGGAGGATTTATTCATAACGGGCACAAGGGCTTAATTGGCTTAATGTCACTTATACCACAAGTGGCTGATAACGTTAAGATTCCAGTCATAGCCGCTGGTGGAATCATGGATGGCAGAGGATTAAAGGCATCTATTTGCTTAGGTGCACAGGCTGTTCAAATGGGGACCGCATTTTTGACATGCATTGAGAGTGGGGCACATCCTATCCATAAAAAATCCATTCTGAATGCGTCTGATGACGAAACGGTCGTAACCCGTACATTTTCTGGTAAATGGGCACGAGGACTCATCAATCCCTTTATTGAAAACATGAAGGAACACGAAAAAAACCTCCCAGAGTTCCCTGTTCAAATTTCACTTACCCAGGATATCCGAAAGGCATCAAATTCGCAGAATAATAAAGACTTCATGTCCCTTTGGTCTGGACAAAGTCCAAGATTAGCTAAGAATCAAAGCGTTGCAAACTTAATAGAATCAATCATCTCCGAAGTAAAACACATCTAATGTTAATAGTGTTCTCGGGTTCAGACACTGGCTCGCTTGTTCGGTGGTGCCAAGACAGAAGTTGTATCCGCTTCAGACTCTGGCTTACTTGTAGGGCGATTCCTTGTCCGAAGTTTGCTTGACTTCAGACACAATCTTGCCTGTTCGGCGATTCCTTGTCCGAAGTTTGCTCGACTTCGGACACAATCTCGCTTGTTCGGCGATTCCTTGTCCGAAGTTGGCTCGACTTCGGACACGATCTTGCTTGTTCGGCGATTCCTTGTCCGAAGTTTGCTCAACTTCGGACACTATCCCACTTGTTCGGTGGTCTCTTGTCCGAAGTTGACTTGACTTCGGACACAATCTCACTTGTTCAGCGGTTCCAAGTCCGAAGTCTGCTCGACTTCGGACACTATCTCGCTTGTTCTACGAATCCAAGTCCGAAGTTTTTTCGACTTCGGACACTATCTCGCTTGTTCTACGAATCCAAGTCCGAAGTTTTTTCGACTTCGGACACTATCTCGCTTGTTCGGCGATTCCTTGTCCGAAGTTTGCTCGACTTTGTACACAATCTTGCTTGTTTGGCGGTCCCTTGTCCGAAGTCTGCTCGGATTCGGACACAATCTCACTTGTTCTACGAACCCAAGTCCGAAGTTGGCTCGACTTCGGACACTATCTCACTTGTTCTACGAATCCATGTCCGAAGTTTGCACGACTTCGGACACTATCTCACTTGTTCTACGAACCCAAGTCCG
The DNA here is from genome assembly GCF_059759275.1 of Ferdinandcohnia sp. GQ5. Taxonomy (NCBI): domain Bacteria; kingdom Bacillati; phylum Bacillota; class Bacilli; order Caryophanales; family Bacillaceae; genus Ferdinandcohnia; species Ferdinandcohnia sp. GQ5. Next base: position 124,258 of record NZ_JCAXEW010000011.1, on the reverse strand, counting down.
AAGTTGGCTCGGCTTCAGACACAATCTTGCCTGTTCGGCGATTCCTTGTCCGAAGTTTGCTCGACTTCGGACACTATCTCACTTGTTCTACGAATCCCTGTCCGAAGTTTGCTGGACTTCAGACACAATCTTGCCTGTTCGGCGATTCCTTGTCCGAAGTTGGCTCGACTTCAGACACAATCTTGCCTGTTCGGCGAATCCATGTCCGAAGTTTGCTCGACTTCGGACACTATCTCACTTGTTCTACGAATCCTTGTCCAAAGTTTTTTCGACTTCTGACACAATCTCACTTGTTCAGCGGTTCCAAGTCCGAAGTCTGCTCGACTTCGGACACGATCTTGCTTGTTCGGCGATTCCTTGTCCGAAGTTTGCTCGACTTCTGACACAATCTCGCTTGTTCGGTGGTCCCAAGTCCGAAGTTTGCTCGAATTCGGACACTATCCCACTTGTTCGGTGGTCCCTTGTCCGAAGTCTCCTCGACTTCGGACACTATCCCGCTTGTTCAGCGATTCTTTGTCCGAATTTAACTCCGCTTCAGACACTATCTCGCTTGTTCGGCGGTCCCTTGTCCGAAGTCTCCTCGGCTTCAGACACTATCCCCCTTGTTCGGCGGTGCCTTGTCAGAAGTTGACACAACTGCTTCAGACGCTGCAACTCTAATTAGTTCTTTAGGGCGTAACAATGATTCAATGGTCCACTGCCTTTTCCAAGGTCTAGTCCCGCTTCGATTGCTCCCGTAATATATTGTTTTGCTTCTTTTATACTCGTTTTAATATCATGGCCTTTTGCTAAATTACAAGCAATGGCTGATGAGAGTGTACAACCTGTGCCATGCGTGTTCGGGTTACTGATCCGTTCTCCAGGGAACCATGTGAACTCGCCATTATTATATAATAGGTCATCCGCAGTATCTTCAAGATGTCCACCTTTAATCAAAATGGCCCCTTTATAGGTTTCGGACAATTTTTGGGCAGCCACTTGCATGTCTTCCTTCGTGGTAATCTCCATCCCACCAAGCGCCTCAGCCTCATGAATATTGGGTGTAATAATAGTAGCAAGCGGAATTAATTGACTAATCAAGGCGTCCATTGCCGATTCACTCAAAAGTCTACTCCCACTAGTTGATATCATGACTGGATCCACTACTATATTTGAAGGCTTATATTCTTCTAGTTTTTCCACGATTTTATGGATGATTTCAGGAGATGACACCATGCCGATCTTTACACTATCAGGAAAAATATCAGTCATGATGCAATCCAGCTGTTGCCCGACAAATTCAGGAGTCGAATCGAGAACCCCGTATACGCCAGTTGTATTTTGAGCAGTAAGAGCTGTGATTGCACTCATTGCATACATATTATGGGCTGTAATTGTTTTAATATCTGCCTGAATTCCAGCTCCTCCACTACAATCAGATCCTGCAATCGTCAATACCTTTTTCATTATTTTCCACTCCCTACCATCGTTGCTGAAAGCTTATTTAACTCCTTTGTAGCGGCTGTGATATCGGACTGTGCAAAGATTGCCGATACAACCGCAACACCGTCTACCCCACTTCCAACTAACTCTAAAATATTTGTTTTATTAATCCCACCAATTGCAACGATGGGAATCGAAACACTCTTACAAATTTCTTGCACGGTTTCGAATGTCATTGGTTTCGCGTCTTTTTTTGTACCTGTTGGGAATACCGAACCAATACCAAGATAATCTGCACCAGCTTTCTCAGCAGCAATAGCTTGTTCTACATTTTGAGCCGACACGCCTAGAATTTTATCCGTGCCAATCATTTCACGTACTTTTTCAACCCGCATATCCTCTTGACCAACATGCACACCATCTGCATCACAAGCTAGCGCAATTTCAACATTATCGTTAATAACAAAAGGAATATCATAAAAAGCCGTTAACATTTTAAGTTCAATAGCTTCTTGTAAAAAATCATCATACCCAAGATTCTTTTCTCTTAGTTGAAGGAATGTAATACCACCTTTTAACGCTGCTTCGACTTGTTCCACTAAGGTTTGGCTGCCTGTCCAGGCACGGTCTGTTACTGCATATAGTTGCATAAATTTTTTATCGATTTTCAATGTTCATACCACCTTGCAGTTGCAAAAAATTTAGTTTACTCATCGCATCAATCAAGTACATACGGAATGATGAAGTTCCTGCATCCATTTCTTCTACTTTTTGATGAGCTAATTCACCGCAATATCCCATTGCGCTCACTGCTGCGGCTGTACTCTTTAAAATTTCACTAGGATTCGCTCCACAATAAGCAGCTACAACAGAAGTAAGCATACAGCCTGTCCCTGTAATTTTCGACATCAACGGATGGCCATTTCTGATTGCAAATGCTTCGTTCGTGTTCGCAACGATATCTATAGCACCTGTGATTACAATGACTGCACCTGTTTGTTTACTTACCTGTTTAGCAAACTGAATCATTTCTTCGAGATTACCTTCATTGATGACGTCTTCTGCAGCTGCGTCCACACCTTTGGTATTTCCACTGCCTGCATGCACCGTTTTTATTTCTGATAGGTTCCCTCTGATAACAGCAAATCGTATCTCATCTAAAAGCTGATAAACAGTATTAGTTCTTAGGCTGGACGCCCCTGCTCCAACTGGATCCAAAACAACAGGATGTCCTAGTTTGTTTGCTGCCTTCCCTGCTAAAATCATAGATTCTATCGTTCTCTCATTTAATGTACCGATATTAATCACAAGCGCATTGCAAATACTTGTAATATCCACCACTTCTTTTGGATCGTCCGCCATAATTGGTGAACCTCCACAAGCAAGGACAATATTTGCAACATCATTAACCGTCACATAGTTTGTAATATTATGGACGAGCGGTGTTTTTTGTCTAACGTTTTTTAAGATTTGCTCAAACATGGTAATCCTCCATTCAAATAAAAAATGCGGTATACCTGAAACAGATATACCGCATGAATCGTCATACTTACACACATTCCCTACGTTGGCATTATCCAAATCAGGTAAAGGGTCAAAGCTACATTTTGCTTACTCTCAGCCCACAAGTGTGAGCTCCCCTGCACTATTCAATTTGATTCTATTATAGCATACGAATCTGTGCTGTCATTCTTTTTAAGTCCTATACATTTTTCCGGAGGCTTAATGCATCATATTGTCGTCTATGTTGTCAATGTATAGTGTCCCATCTTTTTGTACCTCTGCATAAAAGACCTCAGATGCATCCGTCACCCCAGCATTTTTTAATTGTTGGTTTAGCCAGTTTGTATCTAAATTTAATCTAGAAAGATTCATGTTATTAATTACACCGTCTGAGATGACCTCGGTCGAGGTTGGATATATATAGGGATTACTCTTAACACTGGCATCCTCTTTTGTGTAAGGCATTTTATGTTCGTATGGCATCACCGAAAGTTGGCCACTAGTTTCAAAGATGGCATACTGTACATCTTTAATAGAAAAGTACCCTTTTTGTCTTAATATTGAATTAAGGGTATCCATATCTAGTCGTGTTGAACGAAGTGAATTCTCCATAACCTTTCCTTCTTTTATCACAATGATCGGTTCCCCTGTTGTTACTTTCCTTGCTTTTTTCGACTTTATATCAATAAAAGCAATCGCTAATGTAAAAACAGTCCAGCCTATTAACGCTAGTACCCCATTTACTATACTTACATTTGAATTCATTGCAAAATTTGCGGCAATAGAGCCTATAGCAATGGCAGAAACAAAATTAAAAAATGTCATTTGACTGATTTCTTTTCTTCCCATTATTCTTGCAAGTACAAATAACACAACAAAAGCAATAGCGATCCTTAGTAAGAGCTGTGAAGCAGCCATCATAAAACTCCTTTTTAGTTTGTTGAGATTTATTTTATCCCTAATAAAGCGATTTAATTAATTCACCCAATTTTAAAAAAAGAATTGTTTTCTTCACAACAATAGTGTACGATACATAGTATAAATCAAATACTGTATGTCATATAGTAATAAAAATGAGGTGGGTAAATGAGTGATTTATTTAACTCATTAATAACTGAACTAAGAAGAGGAACGTTGACACTAGCGGTTTTGAGTCAATTACGAACCCCACAATATGGCTATTCCCTAGTCCAGTTATTAGAGGGGTCAGGTATCAACATTGAGCAAAGTACGTTATATCCACTGCTTCGTCGGCTGGAAAAACAGGAACTAGTGACAAGCAATTGGGACACAACGGAGAGTAGGCCCAGAAAGTACTATGTTTTGAGTGAATACGGTCTCGAAATCTTTTTACAATTAAAAAAGGAATGGATTCAAAATTCGAAAGAGCTATATAAATTATTAGAGGGAGAGGAAGATTATGAATCTGATTGAAATTTACATTCAGGAAGTCACGCGACGACTTCCTGAAAAAGTGAGAGATGACATTGCTCTTGAACTGCGGTCGACAATCGAGGACATGTTGCCCGATGATTACAATGAAGAAGATGTAAAAATCGCGTTAGAAAAATTAGGGAGCCCGGCAAAATTGGCCAGTGGTTATCTTGATCGGCCCATGTACCTTATTGGACCACGTTATTTTGATGTGTATGTTACTTTATTAAAAATGATTATACCGATTGCGGCTGTTATCTCACTCATCGCAATCATCCCTGAGTATTTTCTTGGGCAACAAGGTGAGGAAACCATCATTAATATGGTATTGAAAATTGTCGGTTTCGGCATATGGAGAATTATTGAAGTATCAATACAAACATTCTTTTGGCTGACAATTGTGTTTGCCATTATCGAAAGAACGGATAAATCAAAAGATGACCAACCATTAACATCCAGTCTAAAAAAATGGACTCCAGATGATTTAAAAAGTATAACCTATATCCCAAAGAAAAAAGCGATCTCAAAGTTTGAAGTTTTTGGAGGTTTACTATGGACTGCCATTTGGGCAACTCTATATTTTAAAGCAAATCAGCTTTTAGGTATCTACGAAGGCGGGAAAGATGGACTTGAATTTGTAATTCCAGCCTTAAATCAAGACGTTTTGTTACAGTTCTGGCCAATCGTTCTTATTGTGATTGTTACAGAAATTGCACTTGCTTTATATAAATTAATTAAGGGACAATGGACGAAAGGCTTGGCCTTCTCTAATGCTGCTGTCGAACTAATCGGAGCCATTGTATTCATCGTGATATTCATACATCCGAATATCATGAACCAGGCCTTTATCACCTATATGTCCGAAGACCTTTTCACCATGAACCCAGATCACTTTAACTCTAGGTTTATTATTGGTGTAATTACTATTCTCTTAGTATCTGCGGCAATTAGTATATATGATGGTTTTCGAAAGGATCGTATCCGATAACAGACTTTTACCAACTCCCGTGGGATTAGTTGTCCTAATCTTTTTCTCGAATGCATATAGATGAGTAATAGATATGGAACAAAGGAGTTTGGTAACTTTGAATAAATTGTTGACCGCCATCGGGATTCTATCCATTATATTTGTGACCGGTGTAATTGAATCAGATGATGTCTATGAATACAAAAATGCAATTTCTGTATCTGGTATGTCTTCGGACGAAGAAGTAACAGCAAATCCGGAAGAGGATACTTCAGAAGAGGAACTGATTCTAGAATTGGAGATGCAGTATGTTGACACTGAGATTGTCAACGGTAATAAGGTTGACATCTACCGTGAATATGAAATTTATCGTAATGAAGCGAATGAAGTAATCAAAAGAGTTCCCACTGACAATTATGAGTATTTAGAGTACTGGGGATAAAGATAAGGAGTTAAGTCCTGTGTATAAGACTTAACTCCTTTTTTCTTAACAACTTTCTACAAATCTTGTAAAAATACGTTTCGCAATCTCATCACCATTGACCGCCAAGCCTTCAGGATGCCATTGCACGCCTAACACAAAAGAATGTCCCTTGCTTTCGATTGCCTCGATGATTCCATCTGATGCAACCCCTGAAACCTCAAGTGGATATGGTACATGGCGAACTGCCTGGTGATGATACGTATTCACCTTAAATTCAGAAGACCCAGCAATAGATTCTAGCAAACTCCCTTCCTTTGCTTTCACAAAGTGGGCAAGATGATATCTTGTTGCCTTCTGTGAGTGCTGAAGTAGCCCGGTTTCATGTTGATCATAAATATCCTGATACATATCCCCACCAAGTGCAATATTCAAAATCTGGATACCGCGACAGATTGCAAGGATTGGCTTATTAGCATCTAATATCTCCTGAATGATGGCTGGCTCAAAATCATCTCTTCCTGGCGAAATCGTCCCGAGCTTTGGATGTGGCTCCTCTCCAAATAAGGTTGGGTCAATATCCCCTCCCCCTGTCAGTAGAAGCCCATCTATCTTACTGGCAATCTGTGAAACATCTTCATCAATGCCAATTGGCAAAATAACCGGAATTCCTCCTGCTCCAATTACAGCTTGAATATAATCATTCGACAGCGTATGTTTATAATCCAACTCAACATGCGAGGTAACACCAATAATCGGCTTATTCATATTTATTCCCCCTCATTATGAAATGATCTCACTCATCAGTTCTGCCAATGAATACAGTGTATTTCCATTTCTGCCTATTGTCGTTTTCGCAGTTAGTAATGATTGTAATATCGCTTCCTCTGTAGCGTCTGCTGTTGCTAAAAAGGCTTGATCCAAGTCATCTTCATGAATGACTTTTATAGTTTGGAGTTCCCCTTTATTTTCATGACTGATTGTGTTTGCGGTTGAGAAACCGATGAAAACATCCCCACTCCCATTTCCAATAAAAGAACCTGTTCTACTAAGTCCCACTGATGCACGTTTGATGATTCGCTTTAATTGACGTGAAGTCACCGGCAAATCAGTTGCAATGATGATCATGATGGAGCCTTTGTCACCCTTCTCACTTTTTGACGAGATCTTCTCTTTGATGATTGGACCCACATGGATTCCGTTTAGGCGAAACTGATCAATCTCCCCAAAATTCGATAGCACCAGGACGCCCAGGGTGTAGTTTCCATGAGGATATGTAAGGATTCGTGACGAGGAACCGATCCCCCCTTTTAGCCCAAAGCATTTCATTCCCGCACCTGCTCCTATACTGCCTTCTTCGAAATTGGTTGTTGCTGTTTCTAACGCTTCCAGGACATTCGTTTCTTTAATTGACTGTTTTCGGATATTATTTAATAACATATCATTGCACTCGCCGATGACAGGATTTATTGTCCCGGTTGTATCACCGATTTCTTTGTTCTGCTCAAGCATATAACTGATAAGGTGATTGGCTGCTACCCCCACACTTAGCGTGTTTGTTAGCAGAATAGGTGTTTCAATTGTGCCCAGTTCATCGATTTGAAGAGTCCCCATCGTCTTTCCGAACCCATTCATAGCATATGAAGCAGCAACCACTTTATTGTTAAAAATATTTGTGTCGTGCGGGATGATGGCTGTCACCCCTGTCTGGATATCCGCGTCGGATATGGTGGAGTGGCCGACTCTCACGCCTTTTACATCTGTGATTTTATTTAAAGTTCCTGTTGGTAAGTTACCGATATTTATCCCGTAATCTTTTAGTCTTATTTGCATTTTTGTGTAACCCTTTCCGATTGATATTTGTTATTAGTATAGGTTAAATGGCTCGATCGAGTATAGATGGGGAGAGATTTTTTTGTGGTGCATTTGGATGGCGTGTAACTAGTTCGGCTCCCCCTAAATTTTATCCAGATGCGGGTGTGTTTCCCGACTTTGCTGGTTCGCTGTTCCCTAATTTTATCCAAATGCGGGCGTCTTTCGCGACTTTGCTGGTTCGCTGTTCCCTAATATTATCCAGACGCGGGCGTCTTTCGCGGCTTTGCTGGTTCGCTGTTCCCTAATTTTATCCAGATGCGGGCGTCTTTCGCGGATTTGCCGGTTCGCTGTTCCCTAATTTTATCCAAATGCAGGCGCCTTTCGCGGCTTTGCTGGTTCGCTGTTCCCTAATTTTATCCAAATGCAGGCGCCTTTCGCGGCTTTGCTGGTTCGCTGTTCCCTAATTTTATCCAGATGCGGGCGTGTTTTGCGATTTTGTTGGTTCGCATTCTCCTAATTTTATCCAATAAGTGACCTCTTTTAAGTGTGTAGTAGGCTACCTAGCTACAAATTTGGCCTTTTCATTATTCTTCTACTCTTCAAATCTAACAATCCGGTACGTATCCCACTCTTGCGTTACCTTTCCTTACTCCAAGTCAAAAAATCGGACACGCATCCCCTCTACAATCCAATTAGTTGAAATGTTCTGTAGAATTCTATTAAAATGAAACTATCGTTTAGACAATTTAGGAGGGGAAAAACATGAAAGCGTTTGTACATTACAAAGTTCCTGGAATGGACGGAACATCCTATTCCGATATTGATGAGATTGAACCAAAACAAGGTGAAGTGAAGGTTAAGCTAAAAAGCGCTGGACTCAATCACCGTGATTTATTTGTTTTACATAGACATAAAGAAACAGATCCCCCATTAGTAATTGGGTCGGATGGCGCTGGGATTGTTGAAGCGGTTGGCCCTGGTGTTGAAGATGTTAAGATTGGGGATGAAGTAATCCTCAATCCTTCCTTAGGCTGGAAAGAAAATAGCGATGCTCCACCTGAAGGTCATGAGATTCTTGGATTACCCGATCACGGAACCTTTGCCGAAAAAATCACAATCTCTGCGGATAATGTTGGTCCAAAGCCAGCACATTTATCATGGGATGAAGCTGGAGTCTTATCTCTTGCAGCCATGACTGCCTATCGCGCATTATTCACTCGTGCAAATGTAAAGCCAACTGATACTATCTTATTACCTGGAATCGGAAGTGGTGCCGTAACGTTCCTTTTACTATTTGCGAAAGCAATCGGGGCTCGTGTTATCGTTACTTCTCGCTCTGAAGCGAAGCTAAAACAAGCTCTTGAATTAGGCGCTGATGTAGCGATTGATAGCAATGGTAACTGGAATGAGGCGTTAAATGGAGAAAAAGCAGATATCGTAGTTGAAACAGTTGGAGCAGCGACATTCCATAAATCACTTGGACAGCTTCGAAAGGGTGGAAAAATGGTAACATTCGGTGCGTCTGCTGGTGATTCTGTGGACTTCAATCTTCGTGAATTCTTTTATGGTCAATATACATTACTTGGCTCCACCATGGCGAGTACAGAAGAGTTTAATGAAATGTTGCAATTTGTCAATGAACATAAAATTAAACCTGTAATTGATAAAGTATACCCTCTGGAAGAAACTAAAAAAGCAATGCAGCGTATTGACGAAGCTGAACAATTCGGAAAAATCGTGATAAAAATCGAAGACTAAAACGTAAAGCTCAAGTCACCCTCACCAACAAAAAGACAAGAAAAGTGCTTTTTACCTTCAGAAGCTATTGACTTGTAACCCAAAGACGATGGCTAGTGAAGCTAGATAACTAGAACTGCACCTATAATAAAGGTGCAGTTTTTTTATCCAAAATAACTAGCTAACTTTTTCTTCATCTGCTCCTTGTTCTCAGCAAATTGTCTATGGCGGTGACCATTTCCACCTGAGGTATGTGGAAATCCATAAAGAACGTTATCTGAGGATACATACCCATTTTCTGCTAGGTAGTTGAACACTGCTGTCACATTAACCCCTAAAGGAATGATGAGTGGATTTTGAATACGCACTAACTCTTCTGTAAAACTATCCATAATATGCTTCTTTAACAATTCCGTATTTAACATCTTTGGAGTTGAGCCACTGTAATTTTTCCCCTTATAGAATACTGGATACCTAATAACAGAAGCTGTTTGAACAAGATGACTGGCAGACGTAAAAAGCTCACTGGTAGATTCAATTCCCAGGTATGAGTGTAACCCAAGTTCATCGAGCATCCCAATCAGATTTTTCCTCATCGGACCTTCAAAACTTGAATTCTTTTTCACCTCGTGTAAGAGTTGCTCATCAGATAGACCTTTATTTTTCGGATCAAGGATTGTTGAAAATGATTTTTTCATTTGATGTAGTCCTGGTGTAATTCCGACTATCATAACTTTTGCAGACTCATTTACGTATTCAAATGGGGCATAATAAATTTCGAGGTGCTTTTTTTCATCAACTTCCAATAAAAATGTCTTGCTCTTAATGTCTTCTTCCTTATAGTCCCTGGGCAAGGATAAAATTTTTTGTTTGTATGTTTCGAACTTCGAACCAGCCACGATTGCCACATGAATTCCTCCCTTAAGCTGTAAAAGGTATACCGGGTTGGTATACCTTTACGCTACTACGTCTCGTTCATTTTTAAATTTTTCGTATTGTTTTTCGTCCATTATTGTTTTTAACATCTGAACAACTTTCCAAACGTCCTCATAGGAATTATAAAGGGGCACTGGTGCAAGTCGGATGATATTTGGAGCTCGAAAGTCTGGAATCACTCCATTTTCTTTTAGCGCCTTACAAATTCGTGCTGCTTCCTTATGCTCGAGACTTACGTGACCTCCCCTAATAGAATTATCACGGGGTGAGCCAATCGTGAAACCCATACATGTTAGTTCAGAAGCGATTAGTTCAATTAAAAAATTAGTCAATCCAAGAGATTTACTCCGAATATTTTCAATCCTTGCCTCAGCAAACATTTCAAGTGAACCTAGTAAAGGTGCCAAACTTAATACATGAGGAGTCCCAATTTGAAAGGTCCCCGCATTGCCCGCTGGCGTAAACGTATGTTCCATATCAAATTGCTTTTCTTTATTCGATCCAAACCATCCCGCTAAACCCGGTAATATACCAAAGTGCTTACGATTCACATACAATCCTGCAACCGCTCCAGGCCCACCGTTAAGATGCTTATAATTGCACCAAAAGGCAAAGTCTACATCCCATTCAGAAAAGGAGTGTGGAATCGCACCGATTGAATGACAGCCATCAAACCCGATTAAAATTCCGCGCTTATGCGCTTCATAAGTGAGACGTTGCATATCTATGATTTGACCACTTCGATACAATATGCTGGGCAAAACCACCAGAGCCACCTCATCGGTCATAGCCGAAATGATGTCTTCTTCAGCAATATATCTTCCATCATGACTTTTTACCCTGATAAGATGCTCATCTGGGTTAAGTCCATGAATTTGCAACTGGCTTTGTAGGGCATAAATATCAGATGGGAAATTTAATTCATCTGCAACAATCTTTGTACGTTTCCCTTTTGGCTTATAAAAGGTGGCAACTAATTGATGGAGATTCACCGTCGTTGAACCCGTTACCATCACTTCCTCAGGTGATGCTCCAACAAGCGGAGCAAGTAATTCGCTTGCCTGTTCAGACATATAAAACCAAGGTTTCCTCCCTTGTGTCCATCCATCAATCCCATATTCTTTCCAATCCTCTAATGAACTAAGTAATGTACGTTCTGCCCGCTTTGATAACAGTCCAAGTGAATTTCCATCCAAATAGATGGTATCCGGTTTTATATAAAATTCATCACGGAACGGAGCTAACGGATCCTCTCTATCAAGTTTTCTTGCATACTCTAAAGAATTCAAAACAGATTCCCCCTTAAAAGAAATCATACATATATGCAGGACGATTCGGAATCATTTTTTCAAATGCTTCTATTTCAATTTCTGATCCTGCAATCATACCAACTGCAAAAAGTTCGTTCGGACGTTGATGACCGAAGAGGGCCGTGGACAATGCATTAATCGAAAGTTTAATCGCTCCATCTGTGTCGTCGGTAATACGAACCTTGCCATCTTTAATAAGGAATGTTTTTTCATTCCAAGGTGCAAATGGGTCTGTAATTTGAAGCTTAATCATCTCGTTTCCTGCAAATTTGTATTCTTGTAGAAATGACTCTACATCAACAATTCGCACCATAAAATATGGACTCACTTCACGTTTCACGGTCTTTTGTCTCTTTAATGCGAAAAACAATGGTTCTTGTTCATATGAAATCATTTCGAGCTCAGAAATCATTGAATCGTGTTGACATATAAAATTCCATAACCCATGTCGAGCCTCAACATTAACAGGGACAAATTCCTCTATTGTCATTTTTTGCTCTTTAATTTCATAGAGGACATAACCAGTTGGCTTATTAGCTGTATCGTAATAAACAGCAATATTCAGATCATCAACCACACTTTTCCACCAATCGCCCTCCCGAACCAGCATCCCCGAGAATGTAGTTGCATACTGCGCATAGATCTGTTTTAGCTCTTCCAGATTGGCGTTTTCAAATTGATAACGCTTGATCGTACCATTTGCAGGTTCAAACATAGTCAAATCAGCTTGCTTATGAAGCGTTTTAAGGCGATTGCTAAATAGTTCCCAGCCATATTTTCGGTAAAAAGATACATCAAATGGATGCAACATCGAAACGGTAAATCCCTGTGTCCTCATCGTTTCAAGCGCATACGTAAGCAATTCCTTCACATACCCACGTCTTCGGTATTCCGGATACGTCGCAACACCTGCTATTCCACCCATTTTAAACGATTGATCCCCCACATATGTGGAGAGTGGTATGAGATGAAACTTTGCAGCTAACTTATTATTTTCATAGATTCCATAAATTTGATGGTTTTTAAGTTTTTTAGGAACCTCATCAAGCTGTTGTTCTGAAAGCTTATATGTAAATGCATATTCTGATAAACGCACAGAATCTAAAAATTGTTCCTCAGTAAGTCTTTCGATTGTCATAGCCTACCAACTCCTGTTTAGAAAAGAATTAATCTATTTTGATCAATACTCATATTTACTCGCAGCTAACTTCGTCTAGACTAAAGATATTTTTCGCTTCAAATACAACAGTTTCCCCTTTGTCCATACACGCTTCTAAAATCTGTGTGTTCATTTCGTGGTTATCTCTAATTTCTAGTATTCTTACAACACCAAACGTTACAATCACAAGACTCCCAATGATTGCAATGAGGAGATTTCGTTTACTTTTACTCATTACTTCACCCCTTCTTTAGGGTAACATAGTTCCCACATTTTTCAATTTACAATATGAAATTTCGCAATTTTTGTAAAATTATTTTTGTGGATTTTACAGTTCATCGGGTGTAAGATAGTAACATTAACAATGGGGAGATGGTAGAAAATGAGGAAGCGATTCGCTCTAGCCATCATCATGTTTGTTGCGATCATGTCTTTTTCAGCTACAATCGCACATTCCCATGCGTTTAAATCACCCGACATTCAAGAAAACACAGTAACTATTAGCAGTGTTTCAATCGACAATTTTTCTTCCAATGATGATGGTAAACCAAAAATTTCTTGGGTGCTTTTTTCAATCACATCGGGTTTTATCGTCCTGCGAGGTGTTTTTAAAAACATCGAAGTCAACAAAACCTACCGAAAATTTATCTGGATAACACCCATTTTTTATCAATCTAATTATGTGGTAAAAGCTCTTTGATTTTTTTACATCATTATAAAAATCAAGGAGGAGAAAAATTATGTGGTTTAGATTCATTATGATCGGATTATGTTCGTTAACGGTGACTAGCCTGTTCATCTTTCAAGGTATCGAGATTACACAAGCCTTTAAAGATTTCTTTACAAATAAATAAATAAGATAAAAAAACGAATGTAGAAGTAAGCTCTACATTCGTTTTTTATTTAGGTTATTCCTGAGCCATTCTTACCGTTGTACGATACAGGAGCTCAGTACCTAGTGAGATATCTTCAAAGGTTGAAAATTCCTTAGGATTATGACTAATTCCATCTTTACAACGGACAAATATCATTCCATATTCACATTCATATGACATGGCTAATGAGTCGTGAAAAGGACCGCTCATTAATTCCATTGGTTCCAATCCTATGCTTTGCATTTCATTGCGCATAATATCTTTGATTCTTTCTGCACAATAACGAGGTTCGCTATTAGTATCTTCTGTAATTTTACTTCGTAGCCCGTGTTCCTCGGTAATTTCCTTAATCTTTTCATGTAATTGTGCCTCAAGCTTGTGACGTCTATTTAAATCAATATCTCTTAAGTCCACCGTAAAACTTACTTTTTCAGGAATGATGTTACGTGAATCCGGGAAAACCCGTAAACTTCCCACTGTACCAACGGTTGGCGCCCCAGGCTCCTGGCTTGCTATCTCGTTGAGTGCTATGATGATTTTTGCAGCACCTACAAGGGCATCTTTCCTCATTGGCATTGGAACGGAACCTGCATGCCCAGCAAAGCCTTCTAATTCAACTGTTAACCATAATGGACCCGAAATACCTGACACAATTCCAACTGGTTTATTCATATTTTCTAGAACAGGTCCTTGTTCAATATGCATCTCAAGGAATGAGCCAATGCTTCCTTTTGGATACTCTGACTCTTTAAATTTTGAAGGATTGCAACCAAATTCAATGAGAGCCTCTCTTCTTGTAACGCCATCTTTATCCTGACGATCTAACTCATCTTCTTCGAGTTTCCCTAGGATTCCCCTTACACCAAATAATCCTTTATTAAAGCGGCAACCTTCTTCATCTGAAAAAGCAACTACCTCAATTGGGCGATTTGGAACTACGTGATTTTCTTTCATTGTTTGAATGACTTCAAGTGCGCCTAATACACCAATTGTTCCATCAAATCTTCCTCCATAAGGCTGGGAATCAATATGCGATCCTAGCATTAATATCGGGGCATCCGGATTTTTCCCTTCCATTCTTCCAATTAGATTTCCAAAGTGGTCAATTCTAGCAGTTAACCCCACTTCCTCCATCCAGCCTTTAACCGTTTCTACCGCTTGCCGGTCTTCCTTAGATAAGGTTAGTCGACACACTCCCGTTTCACCGATTTTCCCTATTTTTGATAACTCTGTAATTCTCTGTTCAAGTCGTTCCTTATTAATGGTTAATGTTTGGATATTCATAGAATCAGCCTCCTATTTAAATAGTGGTTACAAACGGTAGATTATGAGCTCTTGCAACCCCTTCGTAAACGACTTTTCCACCAATCACATTTAGTCCTTTGTGCAAGGCTCTATTTTCCGCAAAGGCACGTTCATAGCCCTTATTTGCAACCTGTAGAATATATGGGACTGTTACATTCGTAAGTGCAATAGTAGATGTTCTAGGAACAGCACCAGGCATGTTACCTACTGCATAATGAACGACCCCATGTTTCGTATATGTAGGATTTGCATGCGTGGTAACATGGGTAGCCGTCTCAAATATACCCCCTTGGTCAATTGCAACATCGACAATCACTGACCCTTCCTCCATTAAACGAACCATTTCTTCTGTCACCAATTTCGGAGCTTTAGCGCCTGGAATAAGAACAGCACCAATCACGAGATCAGATTCTGCAACCGCTTGGCCAATCGTAAATGGATTCGACATCAAGGTTGTGATGGATTTCCAAAAATATCATCTAACTCTCGCAATCTTGTAGCACTGACATCTAATATCGAAACTTGCGCACCAAGGCCCACTGCAATTTTTGCAGCATTCATTCCGACTACACCACCGCCAATAACAGTGACTTTTCCACGACTAACACCTGGTACACCACCTAGTAGAACACCTTTCCCACCTTTTGTTTTTTCAAGAAAAGAGGCTCCAATTTGTGTCGCCATTCTACCTGCTACTTCACTCATTGGGGTGAGTAAAGGAAGGCTTTTATCCTCTAACTGCACGGTTTCATATGCAATCGCAACAACATTCTTTTGGATTAAAGCCTCTGTAAGCTCTCGATCTGCGGCTAGATGCAAATAAGTGAATAATAGTAATCCATCATAAAAATATTGAAATTCCTCTTGGATTGGTTCTTTTACTTTAATCACCATATCGCAAGCCCATGCATCTGCAGCAGTTGGAACTATTCTTGCTCCAGCATCAATATAAAGTTCATCAAAAAAGCCTGAGTTCAGGCCCGCACCAGTTTCAACAAAAACCTCATGATTATGTTGAACCAACTGCATAACACCTGCAGGAGTTAAGGCCACACGATTTTCATTATTTTTAATTTCCTTTGGTACTCCAATTCTCATCTCCATCCACCTTTCTTTTTTCTTGGGAAAAACACCCGCAATCTATTTCTATTATGAAAATAGATTACGAGTGTTGATACATACCCTTTTTTACAATGACTTTATTTCTTCAATTAGGGTTCTTTGGACAAATTCTAGGTCTTCCTCAGAAATTGAAAGAGGTGGTGCAAGGGTTAAGACATTATTGTACCCTGCTACTGTCGCTCCATTTTTTCCGATAATTAGACCCCTTTGTAGGCACCCTGCGATCACTTTATTGACTTGACTTACTTCAAGTGGTTCCTTCGTTTGTTTATCCTTGACGAGTTCAAGCCCAATCAATAAACCTTTTCCTCTAATATCACCAACATAAGGATGGTCCACTAAAGCTGCTATAAGGCCATCTTTTAATTTGTCACCGAGGTGCTTTGACCGATCAAAAAGCTTTTCCTTTTCCATAATTTCTAGGTTTTTAAGTGCCAATGCACATGCTGCTGGGTTTCCACCAAACGTATTAACATGACGGAAATAGTCATATTCCTCTGACCCTTTAAAAGCTTCGTATATTTCTTTTTTCACGGCTGTTGCCGATAAAGGAAGATACGCACTTGTAATGCCCTTTGCCATTGTAATGATATCTGGTTTTACACCGTAGTTCATAAATCCAAATGGTTTGCCTGTTCGCCCGAACCCACAAATAACCTCATCAACAATGAGTAGGGCACCATGCTTTTCACATACTTCCTTTACTCCAGCCATATATTTGTCAGGTGGAACAATGACTCCACCACCAGTAATGATTGGTTCCATGATCACGCCGGCTATTGTTTCACTTAGCTCCCATGTCATCACACGGTCTATTTCCTGAACAAACTTTAAATCCGATACTTCTGCACCCACCTTCTCATCAGATCGGTATAGGTCTGGTGGCGATACATGAATGAAGCCTGGTGCGAGTGGTTCATATTTATATTTACGCTGCGCTTGGCCAGTTGCGGCTAGAGATCCCATGGAATTACCATGGTAAGCACGATATCGAGAAATAAATTTGTAACGAGAGTGTTCTCCTTTTTGCTGATGGTATTGTCTAGCCAATTTAAAGGCTGTCTCATTTGCTTCCGACCCACTATTAGAGAAGAAAATAACATACTCGTCTCCTAGCATTTCATTAAGCTTTTCTGCAAGTTGGATTGCTGGTTCATGGCTTTGTGTTAATGGATAATAGGCCATTTGCTTTAGCTGTTCATATGCAGCATGTGCTAACTCTTCTCTTCCATATCCCACATTTACACACCAAAGCCCCGACATTCCATCAAGATACCGTTTCCCATTATGGTCTGTCACCCATGACCCTTCTGCTTTCGTAATGACTAGCGTAGAATTTGGATTATATGGCTTCATGCCATGCCATACATAATCCTTATCCTTTGTTAAAAGGTCTTCCCCTTGCGTAACCTTCGTCATACCGCTTCCCTCCTCATCCAAATTAGTAATCAAATCGGGATGTAATCATCTTTTTGCGCGTATAGAAATTTACTCCATCTTTACCATTCACATGAAGGTCTCCATAAAACGAATCTTTCCAACCAGAAAATGGGAAAAAGGCCATTGTAGCTGGTACACCCACATTAATGCCAAGCATACCCGCTTCTGCTTCTTCTCTGAATTGTCTTGCTGCCCTAGCATCCTTTGTATAGATGGTGGCGCCGTTTCCAAAACGGGATTTCCGAATATAATCAAGACCTTCGTCTAAATCTTTAGCTCTTAGTAGACTTAAAACCGGTGCAAAGATTTCTTCTTTAGCAATCGTCATTTCTGGGGTTACATGGTCAAAAATGGTTGGACCCAAAAAATTTCCTTCTGGCATTTCATCCATTTCTTTTCTGCCGTCTCTAATAAGTTGCGCACCTTCTTCAAGCCCTTTTTCTACATAACCAAGTACTTTATTTAGATGTGACTCGCGGATAACAGGTGTTAAGAGCACCTCATCATCCATTCCATTTCCAATCGTGAGTCGATCTGCAGCATCCTTTAACGCAGATACAAACTTTTCTCCATCTCCTACAACGACAACGGCACTACAAGCCATACATCGCTGCCCTGCACTACCAAATGTTGAGCTTATGATATTGGCTACTGCTTTTTCCATATCTGCATCTGGCATCACGATATGATGGTTTTTCGCACCTGATAAAGCTTGAACGCGTTTCCCTTGTTGCGCTGCACGTTCATATACATATTTCGCAACTGGCTGTGAGCCTACAAATGAAATTGCACTGACATTTGGATGATCTAACAAACCATTTACAACATCATGTGCCCCATGAACAACATTTAAAATGCCGTTTGGTGCACCCGCTTCTGTAAATAATCTAGCAAGCTCATTAGCTAGCATTGGCGTCCGCTCTGATGGCTTTAAAATAAACGTATTTCCACAAGCAATTGCCAATGGGAACATCCACATTGGGACCATCATCGGGAAATTAAATGGAGTAATTCCTCCTACTACTCCTAATGGATATCGGAACATTTCAGAGTCTATATCCTCTGCAATGTTTGATAATGTCTCACCCATCATTAAAGTAGGTGCACCTGCTGCAAATTCAACACATTCAATCCCTCGTAGAACTTCACCATGTGCCTCTTTATATGCTTTACCGTTTTCTTGGACAACAAGTCTTGCTAGTTTTTCATGATTCTCCATTAATAAATAGTGATATTTGTATAAGATCCTTGCCCTTTTGGGAACAGGAGTATTTTTCCATGTTTTAAATGCCTCTCTAGCCGCTTTTACAGCTAAATCTACATCTTCCTTTGAAGAAAGCGGCACACGAACTAATGTCTCTTTTGTTGCTGGATTGGGTACCTCAAGTGATTGAGTTCCAAGGGCGTCCACCCATTCCCCATTTATATAATTTTTCAGAACAACTGTTTCATTTTTGACTACTGACATTTTTTGTACAGCCTCCTTTTTCGTATTTCAATATTCGTTAATCCTTAACCTATATGTAAATTATCCCTCATAATGAAAATGCTTTCATTAGACATTCTGTAAAATAACTGCTTGTTATTTTTCCACATTATGAATACTCTTTGCACGAAAAAACCCACTAACTCTAGTGGGCTATAAAACTTGCTTTTTCTCTTTTAGTTGATTTGATGAAATTAAAAACTCATATGATAAAATCATAAATTCAATCGCGAGCCGTTTTTCGTGATTCATAAAGTCTGAGCCTAGTAGCTTTTCTAGTTTTTGAATGCGGTGATATAATGTTTGCCTTACTACAAATAAACGCTTTGCCGTTTCTTGTTTCGAGCCGTTACATGATAAATAGGTTTTAAGTGTATCCATTAGTTTTCCATTATATTTTTTATCATATTCGATTACCGGCTCCAAATACTCTAATACAACCTCCTGCAAATCGATATGTCTGTTAAGTAACGAAATAAGCCTAAAAATATGTAAGTCATCATAAAAATAGCTTTGGGCTGGTACCGACATACGGTTTTGAATTCGAATTGTTTCTATCGCAGTTTGATAGCTTTTATGTAGATCTGTGAGCTCTTCTATAAATTTTCCAACGCCAAGTATCGGTTTGACTTTGTCATTACCTAGTTGTGACTCAGAGTCCATTAATCTTTGGATTCCATCTTGGACTCTCGCTTTCCACGTCACATGATTTCGTTCATTGAGAAGGATAAAAACAATTGTGTTTCTTTTATCTGCTACGTAAAGGGAAAAACCCTGTTGTTCAAAAACGGCACGGGTAAACATTTTGAAATAAGTTAAATCACTTGTGGAATAATCTTCAATGGAATCTATTTTACAAATACATACAACCGCTCCTTTTGGTTTACTAGTTGAAGTAAGAGCTAGATAGTCTTTTATCGATTCTTCGTTTTGTTCACCTTCCAACCAATCATTGATCCATTCTGTTTCTTCTACTTTATGTTTTTCCTCTACATAAAGATTACGAAGAAAAAGCTGTGCAAGGGCAGTTGCAGTTCGATCCAGAATGAGTTGATCAAATTCGGTTAGCTCTCTTTCCTCCGAAATGATTGCAAGTTCTGCATAGCTTTCACCTAGCAAATGGATCGGAATTTTGGCTATATAAGTCGAATCTTCAGTATGGGATTGCAGGTTTTCTAGTAGTTTCTTTCGTTTTTGCTCGGTAGCTTCTGGAATAAATTGAGTTTCCCTGTTCGTAAAGAGGATAATTACTTGGACTTGGAGATAACTTCTAATAAATTTAAGAATTTCAACATAATGATCGATGGTTAATAATCGTTTATTTAATGCCTGTGAGTAACTTTCAAGATTGGAAATCATTTGATATTGGCTGTTAATAAGTAGCCCATGAATATCTTGCGTGATTTCAACAAAAGGTACTTCCTTTAAAAAAAGGATTATTGGAAATTGGGACTTGTTTGCGAGTTCAATGATTTCTGGTGGGATCGATGAGGTGTATATTCCTAATTCAATACAAATACCTGCTGCCTGCGAATCAATTAATTGCTCAATGACGGAGATAAATTTCTCCTTATTATCCCTCCAAGCAACACCGGTTGAAAGAATTAATTCATTTCCATTTAAGAGATTCTTAATATTAACAATTTCAACAACGTGGACCCATTTTACTTGTCGCCCGAGTCCCTCTTTACCTGCGATAACTTTAACACTTTCAAAGTTCTTTCGACTTAAAATATCATCAACTGTAATATATGATTTCAATCTACAGCTCTCCTAAATTGAATTTTCAGATTAGTTCCATTATACGCGATAACTTGTCAGTAAAGGAGTGTTTTTCCAAATATTTTTATACTTTCCTGTTAAATGGCCCAAAAAAGCCAGTACCCTTCCACTGGTACTGGCTTTCAACTATTTTTATATTGGAACAAAAAAACATTATGCACCTTCCTTTTGTTGCTTAATAAGCATTACCGCAAAATACTTACGACCTTCTGGGGTGATAATGTGTAAGGTTTCTTTTTCATCTTCTTTCTCAAAATCTACAAACGCTCCGCTAAGGTTTTCTATTACATTAGTGATTTTATAGCCTTTTTGAAGGAAATAATCCACTTTGTCTCTCTCTTGCAAAAATACTTGATACTCTGACATGTACTGACACTCCTTTGTTTAATGTTTCAGGTACTATGCAGTCGTTTCTCTATCGATATCAGCCTCATACATATTGGTGTCTTCTTCGACAGTCCCTCCAGGTAGAGCCCAATTTAATAACACGCCCAAAATAGCTGAAAGTGCCATCCCATGTATTTCGAAGTTAGCTGAAAACTTCATAATGGCTCCACCGATTCCGACAACTAAAATAACGGATGAAATAATGAGGTTACGCTTATCACCCAAATCTACTTTACTATCAACAAGCATCCGTAATCCAGATGCAGCGATAATCCCAAATAAAAGGAGAGATATGCCACCCATTACTGCTGTTGGTATTGAGCTAATGAGAGCTGTAATTTTACCGATAAACCCAAATAGTATCGCAAACACTGCTGCCCCGCCGATAACAAAGACACTAAACACTCTCGTAATGGCCAATACACCAATATTTTCACCGTATGTCGTATTCGGCGGACCTCCCATTAATGCTGCTAGCATTGTGGCAAGACCGTCTCCCATTATCGAACGATGTAAACCTGGCCTTTGAATGAGATCTTTTTGAACGACTTTACTTAACACCATTTGGTGTCCAATATGTTCAGATAATGTGACAATTGAAACAGGTACCATGAGTGCAATAATACTTAGGGTTACAGTGGGAGAATAATGAACAAATGGAAAAAGAAAATCAGGTACTTCGAAAATTTTTGCAATCTTAACACCGGATAAATCCACTAAGCCGACAATGGCAGCATAAATATATCCTCCAACTATTCCAATTAAAACGGGAATTAAATTTAAAAAGCCTTTAAGGAAAATGGAGCTTAAAATAACAATCGCTAAGGTCACTAATGCAACTGTAAAATGAAGGAGACTATATTCACCATTTGGGTTATTCATTGCCATACCAACTGCTGTCGGTGCAAGGCTAAGTCCAATTACGATAATAACTGGCCCAACAACTACTGGTGGAAGTAATTTAACTAGCCATTTATGGCCTGTAGCTTTAATAACTAAAGCAACAATCCCATAGACTAGACCGGCTAGAAAACTTCCAATCATTGCTGCACCAGGACCATCTGCTGCTGTTGCCGCAATGATCGGGGCAATAAATGCAAATGACGAACCAACATATGCTGGAACTTGACCTTTGGTTATAATCAGAAAAGTGAGTGTCCCAATTCCACTTGAAATAAGGGCTACACCTGGACTCAAGCCAACGAGATACGGAACTAAGATGGTTGCACCAAACATGGCAAACAAATGCTGGATGCTTAAAATCAAAAACTTACCTGGTGGCGGTGTCTCGTTTATCCCCAAAACAACCTTCGAATCTTCACTGCTCATACCAAATCCCCCTTTGCTTTTGCTATTGTTGGAATTGTTTAAACCTATCTCTTTAAGTCAACAGTTGTTTTATTAATGACATCAACGATTTCATTCTCAGAGATTTCCCAATCACGTCCTACTGTAATTCCTAAGTATTTCTCATCGTCTGGGTCAACAATTTCTGCTTGAGTAAACTTTTGAAAATACCAATATTTCGCTAATACATAGTAAATAACTGCTCCTACGCCAAAGCCTACAAAGAAAGAGTAAGCAGAAAAGAAATAAGCGGCAGTTCCTCCGATTACCCAAGCGATCATACCAGCCCAGTTGACTCCATTTGAATACCTGTACTGCCCCTCACTCTCATAAAGTTCTGGAACATTAACCCTTCTCTTTCTTAAAACGTAATAATCAGTAAATAAAATCCCTACAATAGCTGAAAGAATTCCCCCTATTATTAAAAGTGCTGGAATAATTACCCCAAATAAATTCCAAGGCTGAACAACAATTCCTACAATCCCTGCAGTAATAACCCCTGCCCAAAATGGAAATTTAGGCCCTCCCACGTTTGAAAAGATTGTTGCAGCAGGTATTACATTAGCAGATGTATTTGTTGACCATTGTGCAAGTACAATCATTAATAAAAGGATAACGAGTACAATTCCTCCTGCTGCTTCCT
This sequence comes from Ferdinandcohnia sp. GQ5, assembly GCF_059759275.1. Lineage (NCBI taxonomy): Bacteria > Bacillati > Bacillota > Bacilli > Caryophanales > Bacillaceae > Ferdinandcohnia > Ferdinandcohnia sp. GQ5. Next base: position 101,167 of record NZ_JCAXEW010000011.1, on the reverse strand, counting down.
GCAATGCAACAACAGGGTCATAATTTAATACAGCAACGTATGCAACTGCACCAATGATAATCATAAATAAGTTAACAAGTGGCATAACAACTACATTTCCTGCAATTTGTGCCTTGTTTCGTTTTAACCAGTTCCTCTCATACTTTGGGGCTTTAAAGAACCTGGATAATGAGGGCATGTCAGCAGCCAGCGTTGCCCAAAAGCCCATGTTTGCCATTACGACAACCATAAAAGCAGTTATTGCAGTACCGCCAGAAACTGGACTTTCAACCCATGTCCAAATATCTCTACCTTGATCAGCTGCTTTCCCTGAAAGGGATATAAACATCCATATCGAGATAAGAATGATGATTGGAGCAGCCAAATCTGCAAATCTCTCAATTGCTTTGATCCCAAGGGCAGTGTTTACTAACTGAAAGGCTGCAAATAATATAAAACAGACGAACCAGTTATCAAACCCTACGAGAGTATTTAATATCGCATTCATAGCTGTTGCACCAAAATAGGTATTTATACCAAACCAACAAGAAGCTGTTACACCACGTACTATTGAAGGTATATGAGTTCCGATTGTACCAAAAGGAGCCCTCATATAGACCGGAAACGAGAGCCCATGCTCAACTCCAATATCGCCAATAAACGTCATGAAAATACCAATTAACACTGAACCTATAATTGTTGCAACAATTACCCAACCAAGAGGTAAATGCTTAATGCCGTCTCCTCCAATTGCGAATGCCGCTAGTAATATCGCCATGCCTACCCAAATTACGGAGAAACCAAACGCACTTATCCTTCTAGCCCCATGCCCTATTGGAAACAAATCTGGAGATTTCAGATAATTACTGCTTTTTTTCATTCCAACACCCTTCCTGAAAATTATTTTAAATATTCTGAATTATATCAGCGTATATTCACCTCATTTCCTCATTTCAAATGGAGGAAGGAGTTATACTCCCTCCTCTTTAACCCAGGAATTAAATTGTAGTCGTTTTATCTTTTACAACTTCGTAATTTTCTCCGTACTTTGAACGTTTAATAAATTGACCTGCTCCTAATTTTCCAACAAACCTCTTATCACGGATAACAAATTCTCCTCTAGAAAGAACGGATAATGGTTCTCCGGTAAATTTCATTCCCTCAAATGCACTGTAATCGACTGCCATATGGTGAGTCTCGGCAGATATTGTTCGCTCGATATTCGGATCAAAAATGACAAGATCGGCATCAGCACCAACCGCAATCGTGCCTTTCTTTGGGTACAACCCAAACAGTTTAGCCACTCTGGTAGATGTTAGATCGACAAATTGATTAAGTGAAATTCTTCCCTTTTTGACACCTTCTGAGAAAAGCACTGTTAAGCGGTCCTCAATCATTGGACCTCCATTAGGAATTTTCGAGAAGTCACCTAACCCTAGCTCTTTTTGTCCTTTAAAATCAAACGAACATTGATCTGATCCAAATGTTTGAAGTTGTCCGGTTCTCAGTGCATTCCATAACACCTCTTGGTTCCACTTTTCTCGAAGTGGAGGAGACCAAACGTACTTAGCTCCTTCAAAATCTGGCTTTTCTAAATAGGTTTGATCAAGTACTAAGTATTGGGGACATGTTTCTCCCCACACATCAAATCCTTTTTCTCTTGCTGCTGTGATTGCTTTTACTGCATCTGCACAAGTAACATGAACAACATAAAGTTGAGAATTTGCAAGTCCTGCGAAGGTCGCAGCCCTTTCTGTAGCTTCCCCTTCGATTTCCTGTGGTCTTGTTAACGCATGATAGATTGGATCTGTTTTTCCTTCAGTTAAAGCCTTTTTAACAAGATAGTCAATGACGTCACCATTTTCAGCATGAACCATGACCAGTGCTCCTAAATCTTTTGCCACAACTAAAGTTTTAAATAAAGTTTCATCATCTGCCTGAAGCACATTTTTGTACGCCATAAATACTTTAAAGGATGTGATTCCTTCATTTTCGATCACGGATGGAAGCTCATTTAAGACAGCATCCGTTACCTCTCCGATAGAGAGATGAAATCCGTAATCAATTACTGCTTTCCCTTTTGACTTCTGATGCCATGTTTGAATGGCATCCTTTAGAGGTTCCCCTTTATTCGATAAGCAAAAATCAATAACCGTCGTTGTTCCTCCAAAGGCAGCTGCAATTGTTCCAGTTTCAAAATCATCTTTAGAGACTGTTCCTCCGAACGGCATTTCTAGATGAGTATGCGGATCAATTCCGCCTGGAAAAACATAGCATCCATTTGCATCAACTACATCTGCACCTTCAGTCGAGAAATTTCTCCCAATTTGACTAATCACACCATTTTCCACAAGAATTTCTGCTTGATACGTATCTGTTGCTGTTACAATTGTTCCATTCTTGATTACTTTTTTCATCCAAAGTCCCCCTCAAAGAACGAAATAGCTTTTATTTTACAGAGTCAATTTTACAACTAACTGCACCAAGTGCCGCCTGACGCTCATTCCAAGTCATAGGAGGTAATCCACTTGGGACTTCAACCATATCAATTGCCCCATCAACAGGACAAACAATTGAGCATAAATTACAGCCGACACAATCTTCCTCTCTTACTTTTAAAATGTTGTAGCCATTTCCATCTTTAAGCATGTCGATACATTGATGGGATGTATCTTCACATGCAATATGACATTTATTACAGTTGATACAAACATCATTATTAATCCGAGCTACAATTTTATAGTTCAGGTCAAGGTCACCCCAGTCAGAATATCTCGGCACCGTTTTTCCGACTATATCCATTACAGAAGCAATCCCTTTTTGTTCCAGATAGTTATCTAACCCTTCAATCATGTCCTCAACAATCCTAAAGCCATGATGCATAGCGGCAGTACACACCTGAACCCCAGAGGCTCCCATCAACATATATTCAACTGCATCCTGCCAAGTTGAGATTCCACCAATTCCTGATATTGGAATGTTGATATGGGGACTTCTTGCGCATTCGGCAACCATATTAAGAGCAATAGGCTTTACAGCTGGACCACAATATCCACCATGCGCACCTTTCCCCCCGACATGTGGAATCGTATTCCACGTATCTAAATCAACTCCAGCTAAACTATTAATTGTATTTATCATACTGATGGCATCGGCTCCTCCTCTAGTAGCAGCTTCTGCAGTTGCCGTGATATCTGTTATATTAGGAGTAAGTTTCACGATAACCGGTGTTTGTGCAACTTCTTTTACCCAATAGGTTTGTTGTTCTACCAAAGAAGGTACCTGACCAGATGCAGAACCCATTCCTCTTTCTGCCATACCATGTGGACATCCAAAATTGAGTTCTAGTCCATCTACACCTACTTCTTCAACTCTCTTTACGATTTCATGCCACTTTTCTTGTTTTGGTTCAACCATGAGTGAGGCAATGATTGTATGGTTCGGAAAAAGCTTTTTCGTTTCTTTAATTTCTTTTAGATTCACCTCTAATGGACGATCAGAAATTAATTCAATATTGTTAAAACCTGCTACTCGTTGCCCATTAAAACTAACAGCTCCAAACCTGGAAGTGACATTTAAAATGGGGTCGCCTAATGTCTTCCAGACTGCTCCACCCCAGCCTGCATCAAATGCCCGTTGCACTTGGTAACCAGAATTTGTTGGAGGAGCAGAAGCCAACCAAAATGGATTAGGGGATTCTATACCTGCTAAATTTATTCGTAAATCTGCCATAGATATGCCTCCTTTTCACCTTTTCATTTATTACACGATTTCAGATACTGCACCAAAAATGACCTTGTGAATCGCATATGCCGCATCCTTCCCTTGCTGTGCGGCTGAGACAACCATTGCTTCCCCTTGCCCCTTTCCAAAAATCACATCACCACAGGCAAAAACCTTTTTATTGGATGTTTGAAGGGTTTCTGGATTGATTTTCACAACTCCACCCTTATGCTCAAGACCAAATTGTTCAATCAGCCCTGTATATCTTGTTTGACCAATGGCTTTAATTACAGCATCGACCTCTAAGATGAACTCAGAGCCCTCAATTGGAATAGGACTTCTCCGCCCATCTTTACCCGGCTCACCAAGCTCCATTTTGATGCATTCGATTGCTTTAACACGGCCTTGTTCGTCACCAATAATTTTTTTAGGCGCTGTTAGCCATCTAAATTCAACACCGTCCTGTTTGGCAAATTCATATTCAAAATCATAAGCAGTCATCTCTTCAACCGTTCTTCTATATAAGATTTTTACATTTTCAGCTCCTAATCGGACTGAACATGTCGCTCCATCAATTGCTGTATTTCCTGCACCAATGACTACCACCCTCTTACCCAAGAAACGGTCCGAAATTGGCTTTGTTTTGGTTTCCATTACAAAATCAATGGCATCAAATACTCCATCCAAATCTTCACCATCAATACCAAGTGAAGGTACTTTTGACATCCCAATTGCTAGAATCACAGCATCAAAGTTAGTAAGAATTTCATCTACCGAAATATCCTCTCCAACTCTAGTATTGGTTTGGATTTTTACATCTAAGCTTTCTACCTGCTTAACCTCCCAGAATGAAATGTTCTGTGGAAGCCTAAATGAGACAATTCCGTAAGTGTTTAAACCTCCAGCATTTTCCGCTGCCTCAAAAATAGTAACATCGTAACCGAGTAATCCTAGTTCTCTTGCTGCCGAAAGACCAGCAGGACCACCCCCAACAATTGCAACTGTTTTTCCATTTTTCTTTCCTGGTTCGAATAGTACCTGTTCATTTCGTATAGCCCAGTCTGTCGCGTATCTTTGTAAGTTACCTATCATGATAGGTTTTGTAGAACGATTTAAAACACATGCTCCTTCACAAAGTTCCTCTGTTGGGCAAACACGAGCACAACTAGCACCGATAGGATTTGATTTCATTATCGTTTTTGCTGATCCTTTTATATTTCCAGAAGCGATTTTTTTAATAAAGGTAGGGATATCAATACCGGTAGGGCAAGCAGTAATACAAGGGGCGTCATAGCAATAAAGGCAACGATTCGATTCTTCAATGGCTTCGCGGTCAGTTAATCCAGGGTTCACTTCATTGAAATTCATTTTTAAATTCTGATAGGATATTCTTGTGTTTGAAAGACTCATAGATTTACCTCCTTTATATAGTGGAAGTTGCAATATCTTAAAGCCACAACATTGCAACTAAATAAACCTATAGATAGAAAGCGTTTTCAATAAATAATAGTATTAACTGCCCTTATTTATGACTAAGCTAGAGCAGTTGTCCGAAAAATACGAACTTTATGTCTATTTTACTTATTACCTAGTATGATTGCATTATACAGAGTGTTAAAAGATAAAAGTTGTTTTCTACTCATAATGTAAAAGACAAAAAGGAAGAAATCGATTTGATTTCTTCCCTTGAATAAATAATTCGTTACATATTAGTTTTGTCCGTTTCCGTTTTTGCCTTGGCTGTTACCATTGCCTTGACCTTTACCGTTGTTACCTTTGCTTTGGCCATTGTTTTTGTTCGCATGATTATTATTTTTGTGTTCTTTTGCTTCTTTTTGTTTTTCAGTCTTATTAACTTGTGCTTGTTGTTTTTTCTCTTGTGACTTTTCAAGAGCTTGGTCACGCTTTTCATTTACTTTTACTTGTTTCTTCTCTACTACTGGAGCAGCAACTACTGGTTGTACATCTGTTTCAGTTGTTTCTTCCACTACTACTGGCTCAACAGCTACTTCTTCCTCAACAACTGGTACTTCAGTTATTTTTTGGATCGCTTCATTTTTATGCTTAGCTTCAAACTTTTCAGACTTTCCCTCAAGTTTTGCAAGCTTCTTATCTAATTTTGCAAATGATTTTTGAATATTTTTCATTAACGCTTTTTGAGCAGTTGGATTTTTAACATTTGCTAGTGCTGCCGTTAATGCGTCAATGTTATTTGCAAGCTTCACTTCAACTTCTGTGCCTTCATCTAAATCAACAGTTATTTCTTCTTCAGTAACTACTGAATCTTCTTCTGTTTTTTCTTCTTCAACAGAATCTTTTTCTGTAGCTTCTGTTTCTTCGTCAGAAACCTCATCCGATTCTGGTAGAGTTTCAGTTGCAGCTTCTTGAGTTTCAATTGCTTTTTGAAGTAACTCTTCAGCTTCTTCTGTTTTACCTTCAACTAATAATGCATTTGCTTCCGCGATACGCTCTGCAGCGAAATCAGCTAGAAGTTTTGCTTCCTTGTAATCATCCACTGTTACTGCAAGACGTACTTTTTCAATCATTTGTTTTACAAAGTAAAAGAAATCTCCAGGTACTAAAGATGGTGTTTCTTCAGCTTGAACTTCCTCCTCAGTTGACTCTTTTTCAGTGCTTTCTCCATTTTCATTTGATTCTACATCTTCAGTAGCTTCTTCCTCTGCCACTTCTTCGCCAACGTTTTCTTCTACAATCTCTTCTTTAGAAGCCCCATAGTTTACTGGAATTTCTTCTACAACCGTTTCTTCCGCAACAACTGTATCTTGCTCAGTTCCTTCCTCATTTGCAAAAGCGGCTGGTGTTGCTAATGATAAAATAAGTGCGGATGCTACTGTGCCACTTACAATCGTTTTCTTGAAATCCCGTTTCGTCATTTATGTGATCCCCCTATTTATAAATTACGTTAAAAGCAATTCGACGAAAGCTGACAAATATATGTCCGTTTATCACATAAAAAGTAATAGATGATTCATAAGTCTATAGAAATGTTAAAAGATTGCCAAAAGACCTAGTGCAATTGGCACTAGGTCTTAGTTACTCCATTAGGACTTTGTTGGTGACTTTAACATTTTTTCTGTAATAAGCTCTTTAATTAATTGGGTAGCTTCTTCTACTTTTTTCACATGCAGTACTTTGCTTCGGTCCTCTGGTATTTGTTCTGCTGTGAAGTGATACCTTGGATCATAATAATATTCTAATAGTAGTTTCACGGCTGAATGATAATCTCCGGATTCAAGATCTTTCTCGATTTGTGTTGCAATAGGAGTATGAATTCTCCTTTTGATGCGTTGGAAGGCAGCCATACAATCGTTTGGAAACTCCCATGGACGGTAATCTTCTAAAATGTTTAACACGCGCTCCTCCATCGGCAGGTCAACAAAAATATGGTATCCTTCTTCCTTTAATTTCAGTAAAAAGTCAGGTAGAGTCGCACGTCCAACACGTTTGCTTTCTGCCTCCAACAATACATATGGTGATTTTTTTATCTGCAGAATCCGTTCTACAAGCATCAAGTCAAACACTTTTTGGTTATGTGGCTGCTTCCCAATCATCCCAAAAACCGAACCACGATGGTTTGCCATCCCTTCTAAATCAAGAACAGGATATCCTTTACCTTGAAGCTCATTTAAAATTTTTGTTTTCCCGGAGCCTGTGTATCCATTAATGACCAAGGCCTTTGGTTTAAAATCGGTGGCAACCTCTTCTAGTTTTTCTACCACCCATTCTCGATACCCGCGAATTCCCCCAATAAGTCTTTTCGAGCTGATTCCCATTAAATCAATAAGGGTTGCTGATGTTTTACTACGCATTCCTCCGCGCCAACAGTAAACAACCTTTTCATCTTCAGGGAGTTTCGAAAACTCTTTTATAAAATTAGGAAGCTTGGCAGAAACAATTTCAAGTCCTTTTTCCTTAGCTGCGTCTGGACTGATTTGTTTGTAAACTGTTCCAATTTCTGCACGTTCTTCATCCGTAAAAATGGGGATATTTACACTACCAGGTATATTCGATTCAGTAAATTCAGAAGGGGAACGCACATCAACAATGGCTATCGGTTTCTCCTTCTGTAATTCCCGTAATTCATCAACAGAAATATCTTGAAACATCTATTTTCTTCCCTTCTATTATATGTTCAAATTGGAGGTTGAAAAGGACCACTTCAGCGATGGCGCCACGTCCTGTGGCGACGCCGACACTAGCACATCCTGTGCGTCGAAAGTTCGAGGCGGCGCAGTTTTGAGTAGTGGAATATGTTACTGATACGTGAGCAGACGATTTTGAACGCCGTAAAAGTGGTTTTCTTTTCCAAGGAACGGAAAAAACAAGCCAACGAGCTTCCACAGGATGTGGTGACTTCGAAGTTCGACACAGGACGTGTCGGTAGTTAGTCGAAGTTCCTCTATCGAAGTGTCAATTTTCACCGGACTATTTGAACATCCCTTCCAAAGTGTCTATCTACACTATTTCCACATTCTCTCTCTCCTATTATAAAACAGAATAACTTCTTTAGCTTTAAAGATGCAATTACATTATTTTTTTGAAATGATAGAATGAATATAATGATTGATTTCGGAGGAATCTTTATGCTTATACCATCCCTTGCTAAAAAAATTATTAAAGAAGTACGTAGATTAATTGATGAAGATATTATTATCGTAGATATTTCGGGAACGATTATTGCAAGTACGGATTCAAGTCGAATCGGAAGTTTTCACGAAGGTGCCCTCCTTTCAAGTAGGGAACAAAAGAAAATGATCATCACAAAAGACTTGGAAAATCACCTAAAAGGGGTAAAGGCAGGCATCAATTTACCCATTCTTTATCAGCACAATGTTGTTGGGGTAATCGGTATAACCGGAAACCCTGAAAAAGTATCCTCATACGGGGAGCTCTTGAAAAAAATGACGGAGCTCTTAATCCAAGAGAGCTATTATGCTGAGCAAATGGAATTAGAGTCTCGAGCACTTGAAACCTTTGTGTTTGATTGGCTTCACATTAATGAAAAAACCCCAGAGTTTGTTAAGCGTGCAGAGCATTTGAATATTGATCTTAATCTTAAACGTCAAGTGGTAATGGGCTTCATTAAGAGTGAAACAGAAATTCCACTCCGGGATATATCCAATCACCTGCAACAAAGTCCATTTTTAACAGAGAATGAAATTTTTGTCAGATGGGGAAATGAACGTTTCCTACTCCTTTTAACTGACCGTTCAAAAGAGCAAACACAAAACATTCTTCAATTAATTAAAAGAAATTTAGAAGATAGTTTTACTGTAAAGATATCGTTTGGAGTTGGGAGCGAGGAACCCTTACTAAAAAGATCTTTTGAGGAAGCTGAACGCGCTCTTAAAGTTGCAAAACGGAATGACTCTATACAATTTGATGAAGAACTCATTTTAGAAATGCTTGTTCATGAAACTAGCGGACATGTGCAGTCGGAATATGTGAGACGTACCATCATTAAGCTCTTAGATAAGGATCGAACACTAGTTAAGACGTTAATTGAATTTATTTTAAATAATCAGTCCATCAAAGAAACTGCTGAGTCTCTTCATATTCATGTGAACACTCTTTCTTATCGTTTTGATAAAATAGAAGAGCACACCGGCTTACATCCAAAGAACTTTACAGATTTAGCAGCACTTTATCTGGGGATATTACTTTTGGATAAATCTATAAAAATTTTTGATTAACGCCACAAATATTTGTGGATTTCTACATAGCGGAAATATCCGCTTTTTTTTATGCTTATACATAAGAAGATTTTTTGGAGGCGTTCTCATGATTGATACAAAAGCAAAACAGCAATTTATTAAAATTGTCGGACCTGAAAATTACGATGATTCAAAAACAGGTCGACTTGTGTATTCGTATGATGCGACACCACAATTCCAGTCGATGCCGGATGCAGTGATTTCTCCTCGAAACAAAGAGGAAATATCCGAAATCGTCAAGGTTTGTAATGAATACAAGATTCCAATTGTCCCTCGCGGCTCAGGGACAAATCTATGTGCAGGTACTTGTCCAACTGAGGGTGGAGTAGTCCTTCTTTTTAAACATTTAAATAGGATACTAGAAATTGATGAAGAGAATTTAACAATCACAGTCCAACCTGGGGTAATTACTCAGGAGGTGACAACTGCTGTAGAGGCGAAGGGTTTATTTTATCCACCAGATCCTGGTTCGATGAAAATATCAACAATTGGAGGCAATATCAATGAGAATTCCGGGGGTTTGCGTGGCCTTAAATATGGGGTAACACGAGATTATGTCATGGGGCTAGAGGCTGTATTGGCGAATGGTGAAATTATTAAAACCGGAGGAAAGCTAGCAAAAGATGTTGCTGGATATGACCTCACTCGCCTCTTTGTCGGCTCAGAAGGCACACTTGGTATCATTACCGAAGCCACGCTTAGGCTCATTCCAATGCCTGAAACGAAAGAAACAATTCTTGCCCTTTATCAGGATTTGGAGTCGGCAGCAAAATCGGTTTCAAAGATTATTGCAAGTAAAATCATCCCAATTACCTTAGAATTCCTTGACCAACCTACTCTTGAAGCGGTCGAAGCCTTCGCAAAAATCGGACTTCCAACCGATGCAAAAGCAGTCCTTCTCATTGAACAGGATGGTCCTGCAGAAATAGTAAAACGAGATATTGCTAGAATCAAAGAGATTTGTAAGGAAGAAAATGCAGTATCTGTGAAATCTGCGGAATCTGAGGAAGAAGCAGAAGCCTTACGTACAGCAAGGCGGGCTGCACTTTCTGCTCTTGCACGCTTAAAACCGACTACCATTTTGGAAGATGCAACTGTACCACGTTCTGAAATTGCAAACATGGTAAATGCAATTGGTGAAATCGCAAAAAAATACGACTTGAATATTTGTACCTTTGGACACGCCGGAGATGGAAACCTACACCCTACTTGCTTAACAGATGTTAGAGACCGTGAAGAAATTGAGCGCGTTGAAAAGGCATTTGAAGAAATTTTTAAAAAGGCGATTGAGCTTGGCGGTACAATTACGGGTGAACATGGTGTCGGCGTAATGAAAGCACCCTATCTTGAAATGAAGCTAGGTGCTGCAGGGATTGCAGCGATGCAAGCGATTAAAACGGGGCTTGATCCTAACAACATCATGAATCCAGGCAAAATGTTTGCAAAGGATTCTAGAAAACGTGTGGTGGTTTCAAAATGACAACGATTCAAGAGCAACATAAAATCCAAAAAGAATTCCAATCACGGATGGACCAAAATGAATTATTAAACTGTATGCGTTGTGGGTTCTGTCTTCCTACCTGCCCTACCTATATTGAATCCGGCTATCAAGAATCTCACTCACCAAGGGGCAGAATTGCATTAATGAAGGCAGTTGTAGACGGACTTATTGAACCTGATGAAGACTTTGAAAAATCACTAAATATGTGTTTGGGCTGTCGAGCTTGTGAACCAGTTTGTCCTTCAGGCGTCAATTACGGGCACCTTTTAGAAGAAGCAAGGGATATCGTTCATCAAAATAAAAAGCATTCGCTACCTGTGAAAGCTGTAAGAAGTACGGTTTTTGAAGGTCTCTTCCCTCATCAAAATAGGATGCGTACGTTAACAGGTTTACTTGGAGTCTACCAGCGCTCTGGCATGCAAAAAGTGATTCAAAAAAGTGGTCTTTTGAAGTTTTTACCTGATAGCTTTGCGACAATGGAACGCGTACTTCCTGAAGTGCCATCCTTAAAGGAACTAAAGAACAGGCCATACCATCTTGAACCAATTGGTGTACGAAAGAAAAAGGTCTCCTTTTTCACAGGATGTTTAATGGATACGATGTTTATGAAAACAAATGATGCCACCATGAAGCTTCTTCAATTGGCTGGTTGTGAGATTGTCATCCCAAAAACACAGGCTTGTTGTGGGGCCTTACATGGACATAGTGGCGAGAAAAACAAAGCAAAGGAACTGGCGAAACAAAATATTGCGGCATTTGAAGAGATAGAAGCTGATTATATCATCACAAATGCAGGCGGCTGCGGTGCATTTTTAATCGATTATGACCACTTACTAAAAGATGACCCCCAGTGGGCAGAACGAGCGAAAAGTTTTTCGAATAAGCTGAAAGATATTTCATCTGTTTTGGTAGAATTAGAGTTTCATAAAAAAGATCTTTCCCTTCCTGCACAAGTTATCACTTACCAGGATTCATGCCATTTGCGAAATGTAATGAAGACGGCGTCTGAGCCTAGAACGCTACTTCAATCTATTGATGGCGCAACTTATATGGAAATGAAAAATGCGGACAGCTGCTGCGGCTCTGCTGGCATCTATAATATTGTAGAGTCTGAAATGTCGATGAAAATATTAGATTCAAAAATGAAAAACGTTAAAGATACACAAGCCAAAACAATTGTCACAGCAAATCCCGGTTGTTTGCTACAGATGAAACTTGGCATCGAACGGGAAGGTTTGTCGGAACAAATCCGTGCTGTCCATATTGTTGATTTATTACTTGAATCCATTGAATAAGATAAAAAAGAATCGTCTTGGTAATCCTAGACGATTCTTTGGTTTACATATATATCTAATTGCTTTGTTTTATTTGGGTCCGGAACAGCATTTCTGATACAGTAACAAATTCATATCCATCTTCCTCTAGTTCTGTGAGTATTTGGTCTAATGCTTGAACGGTTTGCGTTCGATTTCCACCTGAATCATGAAAAAGAATGATGTTCCCTGGTTTTACACCTGAAATAACCCTTTTCGTGATCCTGCTAACCCCTGGATTTTTCCAGTCCTTCGTGTCTTGATGCCAAGACCATAGCACAACATGGTATCCATTTTCTGCTGCAGTGTTAATAATAACGTCATTGTAACTCCCACCAACTGGACGAAAAAGAGTTGGGCTAAATCCAGTTATTTCCTTAAGAGTGTCGGTGGTTATTTCAATCTCATTTTCAAGTTTTTGGGAATCACGTACTATGTTTGAATGATTAAAGGTATGGTTTGCAATTTCATGCCCCTCCAATACTTCTCGACGAATGATTTCGGGGTGTTTAATTGCATGTTTTCCAACAACAAAAAAAGTGGCTTTTGCTTTATGCTTTGCTAAAACGTCTAAAATTTGTGGTGTGTAAACTGGACTTGGTCCATCGTCAAATGTGATGGCTACCATCTTCTCATCTGTCTTCACTTCCCAGGTAGCCTTACCCGTTTTTTCAAAGTCAAAGCGCTCTGTTGCCTCTGCAGGTATATGATTTAAAAATAGGAAAAGAACAACCATTACTATACATCTTCCCAAAAAAGTGCCCCCTTTTATCATTGAGCTTTATTGGGTAGTTTATGGATTTTTTTTGATAATTATTAGGCAAGTCAATGGAATTCTTTTACTACAAAAAAATGACGAGATTATCTCCTCGCCATTTGTGATGCATGATTATTTTATTTAAAGAAAAACTTTTCTACATAATATTTTGTTACGGACAACTACTCGCGACCGTATGCTTTTACCAAAGTAATTCTTGGAGTTTTTGCCGGTAGTCCCTTGACCTTCAACTTAGCGTCTTTGGCAATTTGGACTGAACGGTAAAGATGATAATCATTTGTCACTACAATCCCTAACTTCGCATCCTCAGGTATTAATTCTTTTGAGAATTTAATATTTTCATAAGTACTTGTTGAGCGGTCTTCAAGATATATTCTTGATGTAGAAATCCCTGTTTCCAAAAGCTTTCTTCTCATCGCTTCCGCTTCTGTAATATCCTCACCCGGCCCCATGCCACCTGAAGCGATTAAGATTGTGTTCTTATTTTCCTTCGCATATTTGGCTGCCGCATCGATTCGGTATTGTAACGCAAGTGATGGAATTTCACCATTCACCTTGGCACCAAGAATAATCAAATAATCGGCGTTTTTGGGAGGAACTGCATCCACGTACTGAGATATCTTATAATGAATACTTCCGAAATATACAACCCCAATAATGAGTAAAATTCCAATAAAAAGTAGCATCATTTTCCTCTTTTTCAAATTAGTAACAACCCCTTCAAGGTTATTCTATTATTATATCAAAAGGAGAATGAAGGACTCTAGTAGTAGAAGTAATTTCTAAAGAGATAAAAAATGTAATAATTAACCACTTGTGTATCGATTTTAAGAAAAAAATCAATAAAAGCATACGTAAATAAATAATGCATATGCTTTTATCTAACTTTGCAGTATAAAACCATTCGTAAAATCCAAAAAAAGGAAGTAATCATTCAAAAAGTGATAGGAATTGTAAAATCCATCCATTTGTGTATCGTTTTTTAGGAACAAAACGATAAAAGCATACGTAAAAAAGATTTGCGTATGCTTTTATCTAGCTTTGCAGTATAAAACCATTCGTAAAATCCTACACTTGGTGTGCCTTAGCTTTATTTTAGTTTAGCCAATTTTGATTTTCCAGATCTTCGTAATATGGCTGTGAACTATCCATTTTGATATCAGCTTGTTCTAAAACGTCCTGCGCATTCATCTTTGAAACATATCCAAGCTCACGTGTTGCATTAACCGTTGACCAAGGTTTGTCCTTGTTATCTGATACCCCATAATATGTCCCAAATTTTACCGTTGATTGAATGGCTAAATCAAATAACTGAATCACATCCTTGTGACTAAGTAATGTTTTGTTTATCCGGGGATTAGTTTGTAAATCCTCCACTTCATTACGCCTGACACTACCGATTCGCAAATTAATGACAGAAAGATTGTTTTCCTCCTCATAAGCCAAAATATGCCCGATATTTTCTGATGCCAATTTGAGAGTGCCATATAATGATTTTGAGTAGGGATAATCATCAACAGTAATTTCACGACCAAATACTGAAACTCCACCATTCTCATAAAAATCAGTTACATGGTTGCTGCTTGCATAGACCACCTTAGCTATCCCGAGCTCAATTGCCGCCCTAAAAATGTAAAAAGATGCAAGGAAATGAATCTCAGTCTTTTTGCGAAATTGAGTAACATCTTTAAAATCGTTTTTCGTTTTAACATTCAACAGGTTAACGAGTGCATTACAGTCAGCAGGAATTTTATGAATCAGTTCTTCAAAATCCGTTGCATCTACCTCGACGTGATTTGGATGGTTGTCTACCTTTTTATCGAGAATAGTGATGTCGTACTTGTCACCAAGCCCTGCTTCCAGAATTGAACCGATTAATCCATTCCCTCCGATGATGGCAATTTTCTTTTTCATTGTATTGGTCCCCTTTAGATTTGACTTACTTGTTAAAATTTGTTTTTTAGAAAAAAACATACCTCAAAAAAGATGTTTAAAGGGTCATGATTTTATTTGGGGTGACAAAATAGAGCTGTTTGTCTGCCACTTGTTCACCCGTGATTCTTTCCCAAATTCGCTGGTATAGGTCGATTTGGCTTCGATAGTATTTTGTTAATTCTGGTAGCATCTCAACATCCCTTGGCCTGTCTGTTTTATAATCAACAATCTTCCAAAAACCCTTCAGTTTATAAACGAGATCAATGATTCCATTTACAAAAACAATCTCAGCATTGTCCCTTTTTTTGACATATTGATACAAAGGATCTTTTGCATCGATTTGTATAGTGAAAGGAACTTCTGTTAGAACTTGATCTGCAATTTTGAGCTCTGCCCAAATCGTCGATTGTTTAAAACGTTCCACAACTTGCGCGATTTCTTCCATTCGTCCTAAAGAGATTTCGTGTTTTTTCATGGTGGATACAATAACGATTTCAGCTTCTTTACCTTTAACGACCCCCTCAAAAACCTCATGAACGGCAGTTCCCCATGCCAATCCTCCACCCTCCTCACGTTCAATTCCGAGCGTGAATATATCTTGTTTTTCTCCAGAAGGGCTAAATGTAGCATAGGAAGGTTGTTTTCGGTCCTCGAGCCAGTCCAGTAATCCTTGTGTTTCAAGTCTGTAATCATCTTGAGTTGTGATATTTCCCTTTCTGTCATTTTCATCCGTTATCGCTTCTGGGATATCTATATCCTCGAGCACAGGTAGTCCATCTAATAGAAGACTCCATGGATTTTTCGTATTTTTAGACTCAAATGTACTAATGATCATGGCTTTCTCAGCTCTAGTAGCAGCAACATACAGAACGCGAATTTCTTCAGCTAGTAAGTATGCTTCCTCCTCGTCTAAGTGTTCCTCCCAAAACAGGGGTTGTGCAACAGGTTTCGTCGTTTGACCATGCTTTCTTCCAAACATAAAATACCCCGTAGCGCCATTGTCTTCACGTTTGATATGGGACCATATTTTATTGCGAATTTCAGGTTTTTTACCGGGATGGGCTATGAATACAATCGATGCCTCCAAGCCTTTTGCTTTATGAACATTCATGATTCGTACCGCATTTTCGTCTTCCTCAAGGCTGATAACATTTGTTTTTTCCTCAATTTGCGTTTTTACAAATTGAACAGCTTGTCTAAAGGTTAATGCCTCTTCTTCCTCTTTTACCCTCAGTGCTTCAAGGATTTGGATGAGATTTGTCATTTCCCTCTTACCATAGGTTTTAACGGCGAATATTGGGTATAAACCGATATCCTCCACTATTTTCACAATTGCGACAAGCGGTGAAAAGGTAGTTTTCCATTTGACATATTGTTGTAGCTTTGAGATTGCAACATCAAAATGCTGTTTCGTTACTCCATTTAGACTTTCGGGAGTTTCCGAATATAAAGAAAATGCTCCTCCTGCCTGTCTCCATTGGAATAGTTCCTCATCACTGATACCAAACCAGACACTTCGAAGTGCTGCAACGAAAGCAATTTGATCAGTCGTATCCACAAGAGCATCGAGAAGGCGAAGAAGGTCCATGAATTCGGGAATTGTTCCAATTTCCATTTCACCGCTGACACTCACTGGAATCCCTACTCCCTCCAAAACGCGCGCGTAAACATCAATACCCTCTTTCTGACGAGTTAAGATCATGAATTCAGCTGGCTCATGACCTTCATTGATTAATTTTTGGATATAACCCGCTATACACTTTGCATCTTCATCTAGCGTTGTCGTTTTATTTTTTGCGAAATTATCCGACAATACTAGTTTCTTAATCCCTGCTATAACGGAATTACCTGCTTCTTTATAGGAATACAATGGACGGTATGCGGCCTGATGGACTGTTTCTTTTTCGGGTAGATGCTCCTGAAATACGCCATTTAGTAGGCTTGTAACAGTTTCAACCGTTCTGAAATTCATGATTAACTGAAGAACTTCACCACCATGAGCTTCAATCAGTTCCTTCACTAGATTGTAAATATCAATATCGGCACGTCGGAAACGGTAGATTGCTTGCTTTGGGTCTCCCACAACAAAAAGGGAGCCAGGACGTGGTTTACACTTTGTCCAATTTCGTTCCGAAACATCGTCTCCTGTTAAATAAAACATAATTTCCGCTTGAATCGGATCCGTATCCTGAAACTCGTCTACAAGCAACCTTTTGTATTTCTGCTGAAAATACGTACGTACTTCTGAATTGTCCTTTAAAAGGGCTGCTGTTTTCATCAATAAATCCTGAAAATTCATTAATGAGCGTTCTTGTTTCATTTTTTCGTATTCTTTTAGAGCTTCATTAAATAAGTCAATGACAAATGGATGACAAAATTCATTCCACTTATTCAGCAATGGCTTGATTTGCGCATCAACAAAATCGGTTATTCTAGCTTCATATTCCTTAGCATCTTCTTTTGAAGTCCATCGGTTCTGCGTAACCTTTAAGTTTTTATCAAACAATCGAAAAATGGTAATCATTAGAGAGTCCGTTTTGGCATTGAATCTTATTTGACGTAGTGATTCTTCCACGGCTTCCTGGAGTTTGTCGGGTCCCTTGGGAATATCCTCTGGTATGCAACGACTTGCTTCTGATAAAAGTGATATAAAACGACGAAACACATCATCAAGATATGGTTTTTCCACTGCATCACTAGCCCAATGAACATCTGGATAGTTTTTCATATATCGGAAGCGATCTAACAAATCCTGTTCCTCAATCGCAAGTTCCTTCATCATTTTCGCTTTCTGTGGGTTATCTTGTTCTAACTTATGTATGTAAACAAGCCATGCAGCCTCAGCAATTTTTTCATCTTCTGAATCTTCAAGTTCCTTAAATTTAACATCAAGACCCCCTTCAATTGGCCTTTCTCGTAGTAATCGAGCACAAAAGGAATGAACCGTACCGATAAAGGTTTGTTCAATATTTTGCAATGCTTTTTCAAGCAGAAATTTTACGTCCAGGTCTGATTCTTCTTTACACTTTTTTTCGAGAACGGTTAAGAATCGTGTTTTAAGCTCATCTGCTGCCTTTTTTGTAAATGTGATCGCGACAACCTCATCTATTTTCGCCGTTCCTGTATATATAAGATTGACCATTCGATCAACTAGGCTTGTCGTTTTCCCCGAACCCGCTCCAGCTTCTACGAGAAAGTTTTGATTCAATACATTTGTAATCTTTTCTCTTGCCTCTTGATCAACAATTACCTTAGTCATAGGCGCGCACCCCCTTAAAACTTGTTAATCCTTTTGCCGTCTCGTCTTGTTGTTTTTGTTTTAATGTTTCTTTGTCATATGTGGAACGTCTGCATATTTGTTTAAACTCACAGAATTTGCATTCATTCTCATCATCAGTCATCGTGAAATGCCCATGTTCCACAATCGAAAGAAGCTTGTCTAAAATGTCCTTTCCATTTGTACGGGTGGCTTCTTCCTGCTCTCGTTCAAATCGTTTCCCTGCTCCCTTTCGGGTTGGAAATAAATAAGAGCTCTTTTTCACCGCTCCATCTTTTATTCCCAAATGCGCTTCAATTGCAAGTGTGTAGAGGAGATGTTGGAGTTGTCTTCCACCTTTAAAAAACTCTTGTGTCTTATATCCCCAACTACTTCCCGTTTTATAATCAATAATATGGTATGAACCATCAGGTAACTGATCAACTCGGTCGATGATTCCCCTAACATGAACCTTTCCTGATGGAAGTTCAATCACTGCTGGTGCGTCTTCACCAAAGGAATATTCAAAATACAAGGGTTCCCCTAACTCATTATTTTCTTCTTCGATTCTCAAAAAGGTTTCACACGACTCGATTATTTCCTCCTTCTCAAGTCTTTCCGTTCGTGCATTTGGTGGTGGAACGAGCGTTTTTACAAATTCTATCCTCTCTTTTGCTATTTTGGTTAGCAAGAGTATATGTTTTTCGAAGGAAGGTCTTTCATTACGGGCTTTGATTTCTTTATAGAACTTCTCAAAAATCTCGTGTAGCAAACTTCCCCTCGTTTTTGCGTCAAGCCATCGAGTCGGGTCATAGGAAATATCCTCAATTACTTTTAGTCTCAAAACATTTTCTAAAAAATAGGCATATGGGCATTTAGCAATCTTTTCAAGTTTTCCTGCAGAAATCGTAATATCTTGGTTGTTACGAGGATCAAACTCTGACGTATCACTTTCTATTTTCCCTTCATACACGGTGAAGGCAGGGTCTTGCCTCATCCTTTCAGCATGAAGTCCTCTTGCAATATTTGCATGCCCATCTAATACAGATTCCGCTTTAAGATTAGTTTGAGAATCTATGATGTGGTAGGTCCACCAATCTTCTCTAGCTACTATGTGTTTTCTATCCACACCAGGAACATTCTTTTGTAGAGTTGTAAAATCTGCCGAAATATCACCTGATTGAATTCGGTAGCATTGCAAAAACAAAAAGGCGGGTGATATTACTCGGTTTTCATTAACGTTAAATCTACAGTAACTCACGGTAATCTCATGGTTTGCAGCTGAGGCTAATAGCTGAGACATGAGATAGAGATTGCGTTTCGCCTTGTCCTTTTCTAACGGAAGGAATCTACCTAATTTCTCACGTTCTATATCAAGCAATAATGGGTCTTCCCCTGAACTCCCTGGAAACCGTTGATTGTCCATTCCAACAATAAATACATGCTCACGATTCAAATAGATACCATTTTTATAGGACGAAATATGTAAAAAGCCAGGCTTTGGTCGGGAATGGCCAATATGTATTGACAAAAAATCATCCTCAAATTTTTGATAAACTTCTATTATAGCCTCATTTGCATAGGGCAACAGGTCATCAATTCTACCTAATAATGTCTCTTTCGCTAGTTGGTCAAATACGGAAGAAACTTTACAATAGTTTTGCAGAAAATATTTAATCGTTTTTAGCAGATCACTATAGACAATGGTTCCATCATGTTGGATTGTAGGTGTTTGTTTGAATACAGATGAGAACCATTTTAATAGCCATTGATAATGCTGGATTCGTTCCTCTGAAGTGTTTTGTTGATTGATTTTGTCATGGATTTGTGAAAGATAACGCTCTTTCCCCCAACCAATATGTGCATCCCTTAGCAAGTTTGCAATTCTAGCTTTTGACGGCGCGTCTTCTCTCAAATCCAGTAAATTTTCCTGAAGAAGGTCCAAGAAGACTAGCACACTATAAACTTCCTTCATCCAAGCCAGGATGCCTGCCACAAACTTTCCAGGACGCGTAAAACCAATTGGAATCCCCTCACCGTACGTCACAGGGAGTTGCATTCGTTCCGCTAGATGATACATAGTGGTTATATATTTCGAACTTGCTGTGTAAAAGATTACTGCCTCATCAAACCTGATTCCTTTTTCCTTCATGCGAAATAGTACTTCCTTTAGCTCCGTATCCTCCGTTTTAGCAGAAAAAAGGGAAAGTGTCGGAATCGTTGTTTGGCAATGTTCTACATCAAAAAGATAGCTTAATGGTGTTTCGCCACCGAAAACAACCTTTGAAAAAGAAGTGCTTTCAGGTATCTCCATACCTCGTACTGCTTCCATCGGTAAATGGAAGTAATTTGCTGGAAGTATACTCTTTATAAATTCTACTTGAAGGTAAGCTAACCTTAAGTTGCTCTGAAAAATGAAGACTTGGTTTCTAGAGTGATATTTTCCTAGAGCACTCCTGAAAAGCTCGGCTTCATCAATCATTTTATTTTTATGAAGAAATTCTTCATAAGTCGCTAATATTCTTATCATATCTTCGCCTTTTGCAGGTGAAACAAAATCTTCCCTCGAAACTGAGCTACTTGTGTAGCCATCCAGGCGCAATAACTTTACTGTTTGGTACATCCTTTGGCTTAAAGTCGGCGTGATTTCAACCTCTTGAAAATAGCGAAAGTCCATCTTTTGCTCCGACAGTAGGGAATACATAAAATGAGTTCCTAGTGTGTCACTGATGAGTTGGTTTTCTTCTTTAGAGTAGGCATCAAGTGCAAGATCCTTAACAGTTTTGATTTTGATATTTACCGCATTATTTTTATTTTGAGTAAATTGCCTTAGTATTTGTTCGCCAATCATATATGAATCCACAAGTAAGATTTTTTCCGTTAATAAATGCTTATTACATATCGTTTCGAGGTGTTTAATGAGAACTTCCAAGGTTTTCACTCTCCATTTTCGTGACTAGCCGTAACTTCTTTGTTTCTAACGGCGTGATATCTGTTCAATCGATTTTTACCAAAATAAAAGGACGTCTAAATCTACATTCAGACATCCATGTTGTATTAACCTAATATTTGTTTTATCGTACTAATAGTATTCCCATTTATCGGTTCGCTAAACTTCCCATTTATTCGAACCGCAGAGCCGAAATGGTATTCGGTTGCATGAACTTTTTCATGAATTTCTACAATATTGTTGTGTGATAAGCCAGATCCTGGCATAACGACCGGTGATGGCTTTTCGTTAGCTAATGCAATCATTTCCTTAAGATTTTCTACACCTTCTAACGCCTTTGGCGCTCCTCCAGAGGTTAATACCGTTTGGATAGAATCACTATATTTTTGAAGGGTCTTATATGCCTCAATAATATCCTTTGCTTCATCAATTGCACGGTGGAAGGTAATTTTCATTCCATCCGCTGCTGCAATCACTATGTCAAGAAAGGCTTCATCAATCTCTCCGCTTTCCGTTAATGAACCAAAAACAATTCCTGTGGCACCAAGGTCCTTACAAACCTTTATATCTTCCAAAATCACTCGCTTATCTTCCTCTGAATATATAAATGAGTACCCATGAGGACGAATCATAACATGAACAGGAATGGAGACCGCTTGAAGAACATCCTTTATAATTCCATACGAAGGTGTTAAACCTCCTTCTGTCATTGCCGTTACTAATTCTAAACGATTTGCACCATGTTCTTCGGCCATTCTTGCATCTACTGCGTCTTGTACAATAATTTCAAGTAACATGTTTATTTCCTACCTTTTATGTAATTTGGTACCGCGGGGACGGTTCTTATGGTCCTTATAAGGAACCAAGAGAACCGTCCCTCTGGTCACTTTGACACTCTTCCCCACTTACCTTATTTTAAACATCTTGTACATATAATACCCCATTGTCCCAAAAAGAGACACAAAAAAACCAATCATGTACCACATGCCTAGACCTTCATTTCCTTGGGCGACGTTAATCATTTCCAATGCACCAATCACTAGGAAAAACGTAAGAAGGAAATTCATCACGACGAGCATTTTTCGAGATGCTCTATATATGCCTTCTGCGTTTTCGGGTGTCACCTCAACAGGGTAATTATGAATATGCGGAAACTTACTCAAGATAAACATGGTCTTGAATAAAAAGGTTGCAATGATTGGGAGGATGAGAACACTACCTTTACCGCCCCAGCTATTTGGCTCACCAGAGATATTAAAGTGGGTAGGTACTCGATCCGGGATTTCACCCCAACTTACGATGATGTAAACATAAATACCAACTAAAAATAAAATTGATAGCGTTTCTAGTATTCTTTCAGATATTGTTTTTGGGAGTTTAAGCACTGGTTTGTTGGACATAAAAAAACCACTCCTTCCTCATACTTTTAATACGATGAAGGGGTGGTAAGGGTTTCAATTTAAGACATTAATTTCATAAAAATGTATTTCATGGTTGATATTGTATCTGTTACACTAAAAAAGAAATATAACACAATCGTGTTAGGTTAATAGCACGTTGCAAAGGAGAATACATATGAGTACGTTCGAACAAATGTTAGAGAAATATGCTGACTTAGCTGTGCGTGTAGGTGTTAATGTACAGCAAGGACAAAACCTACTTATCAATGCACCTATCTCAGCTGTAGAATATGTTAGAAAAGTTGTAAAAAAAGCTTATGAGGCCGGAGCAAGAAATGTATATGTCGAGTGGAATGATGACGAAATTACACGCACTCGCTTTGATTTAGCACCAGATGAAGCATTCCTGGATTACCCAATGTGGAAAGCGAAAGGAATGGAAGAACTCGCTGAAAACGGAGCTGCCTTTTTGTCTATCATTTCATCAAATCCAGATTTACTGAAAGGTGTCAATCCTGAGCGCATTGCCAATGCAAATAAAACTGCTGGTCAAGCACTGGAAAAATACAGGAATTATTCTCAAGCTGATAAAGTAAGCTGGTCCGTTATTGCTGTGCCATCAGAAAGCTGGGCTGAAAAAGTATTCCCAGACCTCTCCTCTGCAGAACAAGTTGAAAAGTTATGGGAAGCGATATTCCAAGCAACTCGTGTAGATACGGAAAATCCCGTACAAGCTTGGAAGGATCACAATGCAACTTTGCATGCAAAAGTGGAGTACTTAAACAAGAAAAAATATAAAAAATTGCATTATACAGCGCCTGGAACTGACTTGATGGTAGAACTTCCTGAGGGTCACGTTTGGATTGGCGGTGGTGGTGAAAACGAACAAAATATTCAATTCGTAGCCAATATGCCAACAGAGGAGGTCTTCACCGTTCCTGCAAAAGAAGGTGTAAATGGTTATATAAGCAGCACGAAGCCACTCAATTACGGGGGAAGCTTAATTGATAACTTTACGCTCACATTTGAAAATGGACGAATCGTGGATGTAAAGGCTGAAGCTGGTGAAGACACACTCAAACGCCTTGTGGAAACAGATGAAGGCAGTCACTATTTAGGTGAGGTTGCGTTAGTTCCACATAGTTCACCTATTTCACAATCAAAAATTCTGTTTTACAATACTCTTTTTGATGAAAATGCCTCCAATCACTTTGCAATCGGAAACGCATATGCCTTCTGTATTGAAGGTGGTAAAACAATGTCGCGGGAAGAGCTTGTAATAAAAGGAGCAAACTCAAGTATCACACACGTTGACTTCATGGTCGGTTCAGGTGAAATGGACATCGACGGCATTACGAATGATGGCACCACCGAACCCGTTTTCCGTAAAGGGGACTGGGCATTCTAATATAATATTGTCTCTAGTAAATTTAACAAGTCATATATAGGCATCATTGGAGGATTTTCTCTTCCAGTGGTGTTTTTTTCTTTTTAATTATAAAATAGCCAATAATTTTATTTATTGATGCTATTGAATTTTAGATAGTATTATGTAAATATAGATGACAAGACACTTGTATTTCCAGATGTATCCCTTAAACTTTTTATAACCAAAAATTACCTTACCTAAGTTTGTGAAATTATTATCAAACTTATTTATCCTAGGAGGAAAAACTATGAATCTATTAAAATTGCGTAAAATGTTACAGGAGTTCTTACTTGAAGATTTAGGTGAACTGGATGTAACAAGTCAATCAATTTTCCCAATTGAACAAACAAGTCAAGGCGTATTTATTGCTAAAGAGGAAGGAATTATTTCTGGATTAGCCATTATTAAGGAAGCCTATCGCTTATTAGATTCTACCATTGGAGTCGAGCTTCGTTTTTCTGACGGAGATTATGTTTATGCTGGCGATTCAATCGCAACAGTAAGTGGACCGACATCCCACCTACTCACTGGTGAAAGAGTGATACTGAACCTTATCCAACGAATGAGTGGAATTGCAACCGTTACAAACAGATGTGTAGAAGCTTTAAACGACCCTTCCATTCGTATTTGTGATACTAGAAAAACCATTCCAGGACTTCGTATGCTTGATAAGTATGCAGTTGTAACGGGTGGTGGCAAAAATCACCGTTTTGGGCTCTATGATGGGGTTATGATTAAGGATAACCATATCGCCTATTGCGGTTCGATTACAAAAGCGGTTGAAGCGGTACGCGAAAAAATTGGCCATATGGTAAAGATTGAAGTTGAAACGGAAAACAAAGAAGAAGTCTTGGAAGCTGTGGAAGCTGGAGCAGATGTGATTATGTTCGATAATCGTAGCCCTGAAGAAGTGAATGACTTCACAAAGTTAGTACCAAAGGGAATCATCACCGAAGCCTCTGGCGGAATAACTTTAGATAATTTAGCCACCTATTCCGGTACCGGTGTCCAGTATATATCATTAGGATTTTTAACCCATTCAGTAAAAGCCCTTGATATTAGCTTGCAAGTAAAAGAAGGTAACAAGAAATCTTCTTTCAATGAATGATGATATGCTACCCGAGTACATCTGACTTGTTAAAAGTACGGGTGGAACTCGGGTAGCATGACCTTTGGGGGTAATGTGAATGTCTAAAAAAAATTGGATTTATTCTTTCTTACTTTTAATTAGCAGTATTCTTTTAGCAGGTTGCTTGAATAAAGTTGGTGCGGTGTCTGTCGCTGATACTGGCGATATTCGAACGACTATTATTGGCGGACGGACAGGTGGCGCATGGTCTGTTTTTACAGAAGGTATCGCCGAGTCGATTCGTCGTGAAAATAAAGGTTCACTTATTACGGTTGAGCCTGGCGGAATTGTTGAGAATCCGGCTAGTGTTGGAACAAACACGGTCCCTTATGGTATCTCCTATGCCATGACAGCTTACGCAGCATTTAGTGGAACAGAACCTTATAAAGAAGCCTATCCAGATATACGGGCGATTAGTGTGGTGATTCCTGCTAACTATTATCAATTAATCGCACGAGCTGACGTGGAATTCGATTCATTGGACGAGGTGATTCAAAAGGAAGCACCGATGCGGCTAGCAGTTGACCAAAGGGGCTCTGCGGGTGAAATCATAACCCGAACGATTTTACAAGAGTACGATGTAACCTATAAAGATATAGCATCTTGGGGTGGTTCTGTTGATCATTTAAGTGGTTCAAAAACGTTTGAATTGATGGGAGATAATCGAATCGATACAACAGGAGATGCAGTATCCGTCCCATCCAGTGATATTTTAGAGGCGGCCATCACAAATGACATGAAATTTATTTCGATGGACCAAGATATACTTCAAGATGTAGCAGATAAGCTAGGAATGGAGCTAGGTACAATAGCGGCAGGGAGTTATAATTTTTTAAATCAAGATATACACACCCTATATACCCCTGCTATTTTAATTGTTCACAAGGATGTTCCTGAAGAAGAAGTGTATCGCGTTACAAAGGCTATCTATGAAAATGTAGAATATCTAGGCACAGTCCATAAGGAATTTAAGAAGCTATCAGACGAAAACTTTAGCAAAGTCGGGAAGGTCCCTCTTCATCCTGGTGCAAAGAAATTTTTCGTAGAAAAAGGACTAATCCATTAAATTTAGAAGGGAGTTCCCGAGATAATGGGCTTTACAAATTATATAACTAGAACCTTTTCTGAAGGTGAAAAGCGTGACTTGACAGGTCCCGCTGCTAAATATTTTAAAAGTATTGCATTCATCTTATCACTATTCCAAATTGTGTCTGTTGTCTGGGGAAAACTAGATCCGATCCAACTGTTGGCAACTCATCTAGCTTTCATTCTAATCTTGACCTTTTTATATTATAGTTTTTCAAAACAAAGCAGAACAAGCGCTACACCGACAATCCCTGACTATATTTGTTCACTCTTAGCTTTAGGTGCCGGATGTTATTTTAATATCCACGCTGAACGAATTTCGGAACGGATTCCAATTGTCGACCCTATGTCCCCTTTGGATATTTTTGTTGGCTTCGTATTTGTCCTATTAAGTATCGAAGCAGCACGTCGCACGATTGGAATGCCGATCGTCATCATCGTTTTAATTGGAATCAGTTATGCACTTTGGGGCCATCATTTAGGAGGACTCATTTGGCATAGGGAATTTTCGTTTTCCGAAGTAGTTGAAGATCTAGCTTATAGCTTTAACGGCCTTTGGGGTTCACCAATTGCAGTTGCAGCATCATTCGTGTATATGTTTTTACTATTTGGAGCGTTTTTACAAAAGGCGGGTGCGGGTGAGTTCTTCTTCCAGTTGTCGACAGCTCTTGCTGGAAGAACCCGCGGTGGAGCAGCCAAGGTAGCCGTCATTGCGAGTGCATTTTTTGGCATGATTTCTGGTAGCCCAACAGCGAATGTTGTAACAACAGGCTCATTTACGATTCCAGTGAGTAGGCGTTCCGGATACAAACCAACATTTGCGGCAGCAGTTGAGGCAGCTGCATCGACTGGAGGTAGTATTTTACCACCAATTATGGGGTCCTCTTCCTTTTTAATGGCAGCAATTACTCAGATTCCATATATTTCGATTGTTATTGCTGCCATTATTCCTGGAATACTTTACTATACTTCATTGCTTGCGATGGTTCATTTTGAGGCAATAAGATTAGATTTACCAAAGGCGAATAAAGAAGACATTCCTAACGTTTCAAACGTGTTAAAAGAAGGCTGGTACTATTTTATCCCATTGGTTATCTTACTCTTCTTTCTTTTAAATGGCTATAGCGCATCTAGAACTGGTTTTTACGGTGTATTAGCAATAATCGTAGTTAGCTGGTTTCGTAAAAAAACCCGAATGGGTGTTAAGCAAATTTTTGAAGCGATGCTTGATGGTGCAAAATCCTCTATCCCAGTAACAACAGCTTGTGCAGCGGCTGGGCTAGTTATTTCAGGTATCATGTCAACGGGACTTGGTGGTAAATTAACGAGTATTGTCCTTGGACTAACTGAAGGTATGCTCCTTCCTACCTTGATTCTAGTTATGCTCATTTGTATTATTTTAGGAATGGGAATGCCGGTTGCTGCTGCTTATATTTTAACAGCGATGTTAGCTGCTCCAGCCTTAATGGAATTAGGTGTTTCATTAATGGCTGCCCATTTATTTATTGTTTATTTCTCTATTTTTTCAGCGATTACACCACCTGTTGCAGTCGCAGCTTATGCCGCTGCCGGTATTGCCGATAGCAACCCAAACCAAGTTGGGATAGAAGCAGTTCGACTAGGTTTAGTGGGCTTCATCATTCCATTTATGTTTGTTTTAGAACCTGCACTTCTGCTCGATGGTCCACCTATTGAAATTTTTGTTTCATTCTTAACTGCGGTTATCGGTGTTATTGCACTTAGCGCAGGCGTGATTGGCTGGCTACAAAAATGTGCGACTTACCTTGACCGCATACTGTTAATCTCGAGTGGTCTATTGCTGATATATCCACATGTTTTATTCAGTAGTATGGGCATCATTTTATTTGTATTGGTGATTGCAGTACAAAAAAAGCGCCCAATACAATACACTCCACTCGAAAAAGGGGCTTAAAAGAAAAAGAGTTCGGTGTTGAAGTGACGGGTTCCAAATTTGGGTAGTAAAAGAGTAAATCACAATACATTTTAAGCGTGAATTCACAAACGAATTCACGCTTACATTTTTTATATTGACTTCGGACACAACTACCATAATTTTGCCTTGGCTTTTCCGAAGTTACCTCTACTTCGGACACACTAACGATGATTTTGCCTTCCCCTGTCCGAAGTTACCTCTACTTTGGACACAACCGCGATGTTTTTATCTTCCCTTGTCCGAAGACACCTTGACTTCGGACACAACAGTGATGATTTTGCATTCTCTTGTCCGAAGTTACGTCTACTTTGGACACAACTGCGATAATTTTGCCTCCCCTGTCTGAAGTTACCTTGACTTCGGACACACTAACGATGATTTTGCCTTCCCCTGTCCGAAGTTACCTCACCTTCAGACAAGACTGAGATGATTTTGCCTTCCCTTGTCTGAAGTTACCTCTACTTTGAACACAACCGCGATGATTTTGCATTCCCCTGTCCGAAGTTACCTCACCTTCGGACACACTAACGATGATTTTGCCTTCCCCTGTCCGAAGTTACCTCACCTTCAGACAAGACTGAGATGATTTTGCCTTCCCTTGTCTGAAGTTACCTCACCTTCGGACAAGACCGCCGTGATTTTGCCTTCTCCTGTCCGAAGTTACCTCACCTTCGGACAAGACTGCGATGATTTTGCCTTCCCTTGTCCGAAGTTACCTCACCTTCGGACAAGACTGCGATGATTTTGCCTTCCCTTGTCTGAAGTTACCTCACCTTCGGACAAGACCACGATAATTTTGCCTTCACTGTCCGAAGATTTGATGTTGTTTTTGCTCAGTTGCTTTTTTTGACAATGAATATGATTCGTATATGTTTTTATTTTGATAATGGGGCTGTTTGGAACATAAAAAGGAACTCGTCAGTGTTGAAGTGACACTGAACTTTTTTCTCCTTTTTAAGGCTTTCATAGTTCTCTTTTCTTTTTCATTAACGCTAACAATTTTTTGTCTAACTCCTCGTACATCGGGTCATCCTTTGAAAGTAAAGATAATTTGCCGATTGTCGCACTTATCTCATTGTCAAGTAGTAGCTTTTCTTCTTCCTTGTTTTGTATTGTCTTAGGTTCTTGATGATTTTTTTGCTGATATTCTTCTAGTCCTATCTCAACTCTTTTAATGACTTGATTGTCAAAAACAAGTAGTTTCTCACACATTTTTTTAAGAAAATAGTGATCGTGGGATACCGTTAAAATTGTACCTTGAAAGGACTGTAACATTTTTTCTAATGATTCCCGACTTACAAGGTCAAGGTGATTGGTTGGTTCATCTAATATCAGTATATCAACTTCATCCAATAAAAGTTTAACAAGCTTAATTCTCGTTCGTTCACCTAAGCTTAATGTGGAGATGGGCTGTTTGATTTTATCTGCATTAAACCCGATGTTTGCAAATATCGTTCTAGCTTCACTTATCTCGTCTCTGACGGTAATCCCAAGATATTCTAGAATGGTCTTCGTTTCCTCTAAATCTGTCACATCTTGAGATAAATAGCTAATTTTCAAAGAATCACTTTTCCATAACTCCCCACTTGAAATCCGTTCTTCACCCATTATTATGCGAAGCAAGGTCGTCTTCCCACATCCATTTTCACCAAGTATGCCTATTCTTTCCCCAAACTTTACATAAAAGTGGCTATTCTGAAACAGGATTCTTTCTCCAAATTGCATTTCTCCATTTTTCACTTCAACGATTCGTTTTCCTCTCTTTTTATTTTGTTTGAAGTGAAATTGCAGCTCATCCTTTTCGATCGGCTTTTCAATTTTATTCTTTTCAAGCTCTTTTTCAAGCCGTTTCATTTTTGACTTAATTTGTTTATCCATTTTCTTTGCTTTAACCCGATAGAATTCCTTAAAACCTTCTTTTTTCGTCGATTGGCGATGCGCTTTATCCGACCAAGTTTGTAAATTGCTCATTTGGTTTTCTATTTTTTCTTTATGCTTTTGCTGAATGTCGTAGCGATGAAGCTGGCTTTGATACAACCTTTCTTTCTCCTTATAGTAATTCGTATAATTTCCTTGATAAATGAATGAATTGCCTCCTTCAATCTCCAAAATTTGACTAACCGTTTGATCAAGAAAATATCGGTCATGTGAAATAACTAGAATGGCTCCCTGATATGCCTTCATTTCTTCAATCAGCCATTCCACACCTTTAAAATCAAGATGGTTTGTCGGCTCATCAAGTATTAAAAGGTCAGAGGACGATGACCATACCTTTGCAAGGGATAGCTTTGTTTTCTCTCCACCACTTAAATGTACTGCTCTTTCTTGGTCCCAGGTGTGTACCTTCATTAACCCTAGTTGACTCGTTTGTTCCAATATCTCCCCGGAAATAGTCGCTTCTTCGATTTCTTCATATGTTACTTCTGCAGCCTGTTTTACATATCCAATTGAAATAGGGCCAAAAGGCATGTCAATTGACCCTTTATCCATTTCTATCTTCCCAGTTATGATATTTGCTAACGTTGTTTTACCTGAGCCATTATCCCCGACAATCCCAATTCGGTCCCCTTTTTGGACCGTGAATTCAATATTATTTAAAATAATCTTATCTCCGTAACTTTTTTGAATCCCGGTCATCTTTAAAATCGTCATAAAAAAACCTCCCTAGACGGTATCTAGAGAGGACGTATTTTCCCATCACAAATAAACGTACATTTATAATGTACTAATGGACATGGAAATGGGCAGACTAATCCTATTCTCTAGATACACGTTTTTTCTTTAGAGGATGTTCAAAAGTCCGGTGAAAATGACACATCGAATTTCTGCGTTGACTTGCTTCTCCGTTCCTCACGTATTAATTGCATACGCTCCGGTACTCAAAGCTGCGTCGCCTTGAACTTCTTGGTCCTTTTCATCCTGCTTTTGGACTCTCATTCTTTTTGAAAAATCGGTACGAAAATAAGATTAGTTATCCATTGCCCCTTACCCATTCCTTTCGAATTTAGTTAACTTTAGTATATATTTTTTGTTTATTTCCTGTCAATTCCTACTAACAAGATTCCGCCTTTTCCCTAATTGCCATTATTCGCTATAATAGAAGGTATTCACCTTTAATTAGGAAAATATGTACTATTAAAATGAGGAGTTTTTATGGAAAAAGTTGAGGTTTTTATTTTATCTGGTTTTTTAGGAAGTGGTAAAACCACTTTATTACAAAATATTCTTACTCAAGAAAAGCAATTAGGTCGAAAAGTTGCTGTAGTTATGAACGAATTAGGTCAGGTTTCGATTGATTCAAACGCAGTTTCAGATAGCACTCCGCTTAAAGAACTGCTTAATGGATGTGTATGCTGTACGATTCAAGGACAGCTTGAGGTTCATTTGCAAGGACTATTACAGGATTATGACCTAGATGCTATCTACATTGAAACAACGGGTGTTGCACATCCAATTGAAGTATTAGATGCATGTATGTCACCGCTTTTTGCCGATCAATTATTTGTTCAATCAATTGTAACCCTAATTGATGTGATTCGTTGGAGAGAAAGAGATTCCCTAAGTCCTCAATTACAAATGCTATTACGCGAACAGATTCGTCATGCGGATGTGCTTTTACTTAATAAAATCGACCAGTTATCTGAAATGGAACAAGGACAAATGCTCTTTGAAATTCAATCCATCAACAGCGAGGCAAGAAGTTTGCTAACGAAGCATGCATCGGTGAAGCTTGATGATCTCCGTACAATTAAAAAAGCTGAACGAAAACCACATGAGCGAGCACATGTACATCTCGATTTGAAGCTAAAAACATTTGTGCATACATTTTCAAATGCACTTGATCTCGATTTGTTTGAAGAATGGCTCAGAAAGATGCCTGAAACAATATACCGAATTAAGGGCTATTTAAAGTTTACCCATTCGAACAACACATATTTATTTCAATACTCCTATGGAACACCCATTTACTTAAAAGAGTTGATGAATTATAAACCAACTTTGGTATTTATCGGTGAAAAATTAGACCCAACATGGATGAAGGTCGAAATGGAGAAACTACAGGAAGAAAGTTTGAAGATTGAATAGTTTCTTAAGGAAAAATTTAACCCGTTTTAATGTCATTGTGAAGTTGTTCTGAATAATTGTGACCAACTGGCCAAGATTCTGACCTAACTAAAGTTAATTTTCCCCTACCCATATTAAGGAATAATATTGGTCTTGATTCCCAAGCATGTTTATTTTATTACGTGGAAAGTTAATTATGAGTAATCATTTGGTTACTCAAAAAACTTCTGTCGGGAGTGATGTATCATGGCAAGAAACAAACTATTGGTTCCTGGTAGCGAAAATGCTCTAGATCAAATGAAAGAAGAAATCGCCAATGAGTTTGGAGTTCAGCTTGGTGCAGATACGACCGCACGTGCGAACGGCTCTGTTGGAGGCGAGATGACGAAACGCCTTGTTGCAATGGCGCAGCAGCAGCTTTCAAACGGTTCACAACAGTAACAATTCACCTATAAGGGGGTCCATATACTGGGCCTCCTATTTATTACAATTAAAAAACCGTCATTCCCCTAGAAATGAACGGTTTTTTCAACATATAATTCATCTGAAGTCTTCATCACTGTTGGATTTCCCTTTGCCTCAATCGTTCTTACCCCAAGTAAAATCATTCCCACCACTAACAGTGCAAACAGTACTACAATAATACAATTTTTAACTAATGCCATCTTACCCACCCTATCGTTTTTAAACCTTCTATTTTATCCACTTTTTTCCGACATGACCATTCTATTCACGAAAACGATTTTTATTCCTGTTTATTAAAAAATGTGTAAAACATCGTTGTTTTCCTCACTTTCCTCTCAATTTGGACATATGATGAAGAAAGGAGGGAAAAATCATATGGAAAAAATGTCTATATTATTTTTAGCTTGTATTTTAGCAGGTTTTGCCCTTATTAAAGTAACAGAATATGATAACGTATTAACTAGCCTACATTCCGTATTTACTCTAGTTGGGGCAATTACAATTATCGTATTCTCATTTGTTCTAATCTTTAAAGGAATATTAGCCTTATTAGGTAAGTGATAAGCTACTTTGGCTTATCCTTTTTAAAATTTTAGGGGTTTGTACCTTTCACAATTCCATAGGAGCCATATGCTAGTACTACGAAGATGAACGAAGGTGGTGCAAAGCATATGGCTTCTATCTTTTTAGGACCGATTGAAATTAACAGCAATGAGGGTATTATCATCACCGGTAATTCCTTTTATGTCTCCCCTACTTCAACCAGTAAAACAATCGCTGGGTCGGGATCATTTAATACAGGTTTTCATGTGACAAACAATAATCGTGTGAGTACTTCAAATACCCTTGACCCGGATGGCGTCGACTCAAATGTTGTTTCCGGCACATAAAAACCGTCTACCTATTAGGTAAGACGGTTTTTAATGTTATACGTACATGGCTTCTACTTGTTTTTGAAGTTCAGTATTTTCAAGGTATTCATCATATGTCATTTGCTTATCTACAAGACCATTTGGTGTGATTTCGATAATACGGTTTGCAATTGTTTGAACGAACTGATGGTCATGCGATGTAAATAATACAGAACCTTTAAACGCAATTAAACCATTATTTAAAGCTGTAATAGACTCAAGGTCTAGATGGTTTGTTGGGTCATCGAGTACAAGCACGTTTGCACCACTTAGCATCATTTTTGAAAGCATACAACGTACCTTTTCTCCTCCAGATAGCACGCTTGGCTTTTTCAATACTTCTTCCCCTGAGAATAGCATTCTGCCTAAGAATCCTCTTAGGAAACTCTCACTTTGATCATTTGGAGAGAACTGACGAAGCCAGTCCACTAATGTTGGCTCATCTCCATTAAAATATTTCGTGTTGTCTTTAGGGAAATAAGCTTGTGATGTAGTCACACCCCATTTGAATGTACCACTGTCTGCTTCCATTTCACCCATTAAAATCTTGTATAATGTTGTGATTGCAATTTCACTTTTTCCTACAAATGCTATCTTGTCGCCTTTGTTCATAATAAAGTTCACATTATCAAGTACTTTAACACCATCAATTGTCTTTGTAAGACCTTCTACACGTAATAAGTCATTACCGATTTCACGCTCTGGTGTGAATCCGACAAACGGATAACGACGAGAAGATGGTTTGATATCATCAAGTGAAATTTTATCTAAAAGCTTTTTACGGGAAGTTGCTTGTTTAGATTTAGATGCATTTGCACTAAATCGCGCAATAAATGCCTGTAGTTCTTTAATTTTCTCTTCTTTTTTACGGTTTGCATCTTGAGCCATTCTTGAAGCAAGCTGGCTTGATTCATACCAGAAGTCATAGTTTCCAACATAGATTTGGATTTTTCCATAATCGAGGTCAGCCATGTGCGTACATACCTTGTTTAAGAAATGACGGTCATGGGATACAACAATAACAGTATTTTCAAAGTTAATTAAAAATTCTTCAAGCCACTGGATTGCTTTTAAATCCAGGTTGTTAGTAGGTTCGTCTAGTAATAGAACATCTGGCTTACCAAATAAAGCTTGGGCCAATAACACTTTTACTTTCTCAGAACCTGTCAATTCTGCCATTTTCTTCGCATGAAGATCTTCAGGTATTCCTAGTCCTTTTAAAAGGATAGCTGCCTCCGATTCAGCTTCCCAACCATTTAACTCAGCAAATTCCCCTTCAAGCTCAGCAGCTCTCATTCCGTCCTCATCTGAGAAATCAGGCTTCATATAGATTGCGTCTTTTTCTTGCATCACTTCATATAGACGAGCATGTCCCATAATTACAACTTTAAGAACTTCATGTTCTTCATATTCAAAATGGTTTTGTTTTAAGATCGCGAGACGCTCACCTGGTGTCATATGCACGTCACCTGTTTGTGGTTCAATCTCACCTGAAAGAATCTTTAAAAAGGTAGATTTTCCGGCACCATTTGCACCTATTAGTCCATAACAATTTCCCGGTGTAAACTTTATGTTAACATCTTCAAAAAGCTTGCGGTCACCGTAACGCAAACCTACATTTGTAACTGTAATCATGTAGTATAAATCCTCCATTTCATATCATTGCTACTGATTATACCATTTTCATAGAAACAACACTAGTTTTCGGTCCATAGTTTGTTGACATAAGACCCATCCATATTGTGACAAGTTTTTTTCCGAAAAATAGAAATGACCCTTCCCACAGTATTCCTGCAAAAAGAGTCATTAAAACAAACCACGTTTTTCTTTTTTTATTTGTTTACAATCAAATAACATCATTCTTATTAATGGTCTCCTGTTCCTGTTTTTTTGGTGGCAATTCGTTTGGCAGATCTGTTTGTTTTCCTGCGCCAAATCCCTGTATAATTTTTTCACCGCCGTAACCTGCTAAAATCGAAAGGAATATGACTCGAAAAATCGATTCTGTGTCACTTGAAGCTACAATTAATACTGCTGCAATGGTTCCAATAAGCATTTCTTCTAAGAATCCTAGGTAGATGAAGCGTTTT
Source organism: Ferdinandcohnia sp. GQ5 (assembly GCF_059759275.1). Classification (NCBI taxonomy): domain Bacteria; kingdom Bacillati; phylum Bacillota; class Bacilli; order Caryophanales; family Bacillaceae; genus Ferdinandcohnia; species Ferdinandcohnia sp. GQ5. The sequence continues at coordinate 65,468 of NZ_JCAXEW010000011.1, read as the reverse complement.
GTTACACGAGGTTTCTCTATTTTCCCCCTTTTTTTAGCATGTCCCAGTAAGCCCATAGAGCCACCAATAAAGATTGCTAGCACGAGATGCAACAACATGTCATCACCCCCTAAAGTCCAGATTGGGTAATGCTTGACCTTAGGCAACAAATGGAAGCTTCCTTATTAACATTATATGCCAATTATGAATAAGAAAGCTTGGGTATATTTTCCGAAAATTACGAATACTTTCATGCTACCAATGTCCCATTTTCATTCTAAAAACTATTTCGACCCCCTAAAGGACTGCATATAACTACCTAGCCACTCTTCCGTTTGTCATAACTTGGATAAAATCAGTTATGAACTTTTCATAATCAATGCGTAATGCAATCCGATCTAATGTTTCAACAGGCTCCTTGTCCGGATTAGCACGAAAATCCGCGACGCTCACTCCTTTTAAAATCCCAGACATTTCGATCCTTACTCTACGTCTTGCATATTGCATAATGGATGGATTTACAATTGCGCTAAGGGCAACAACATCATGTAGTGGTGTCCCTTTAATACCAGGCATGCTTTTCTTATAGAATTCATAATAATAATCAAAAATTGGACGAATCAAATTTCGGTAAGGATTATTTGTTCCCTGCCTTACAATTTGATCAACAATTTCAGAAGTTAAGATAGCTTGGATGGTTACATTAAGAGGATGTATTGCCAAGTTATGTGCACGTTCACAGATAAGATTTGAGGCAATTGGGTCACCATAAAAATTGGCCTCTGCTTCAGCGGTGACATTTCCAGGAACAAAAAAAGCCCCTCCCATTATATAAAACCCCTTAACTTTTTCCATCACCTCACCACCCAGGATGAAGGCAATCGCAAGAGATGTTGATCTTCCTACATCGACAATATAGATTTCGTTTTCATATTTTTCGATTATTTTAAAAATCTCATCAAAGTTTAATAACTCAGCGGTAGGAAGTGTATCAGGTGGTTGAATCGGGCCAAGCCCCTCTTCCCCATGTATTTCAGGGTAATACGCTGTGACCTCTCCTGATAATGGTCCCTTTGCACCTGCTATAATTGGGATATCCGTTTTGCCTGCAAGCGATAATAGATAAGCAACATTTTGAGTAGCTTGTTCTTGTTTTACATTACCATAGCTAGGAACGATTCCAACAATCTCAATCTCTGGATTAAGCAGTCCATACATAATTGCGATCGAATCATCAATTCCTGGATCCCCGAAAAACAGTACCTTTGCTGTCATTAACACCGCTCCCCTTTCAAAAATCATTCATAATATTCACTATATGTTGGGATGTTAAAAAAAACACCCACTTCGCTATGACACGAAATGAGTGTTTTGAAAAGTATTATTTTGCAAATCGATGATTTCCAATGACAGTTGTTACTTCTCTATCCATCATAAATGGATTTGAGCTTTTATCTGGATTAAAGAAAAATAATGACCCTTTTCCTTGTCCGCGGAACGTAATGGCTTCGTCTACTGCACGTTTTGATTCTTCATCAGCTGGCTGGTTGATTGAACCATCAGCTACAGGGCTAAATGCAAATGAACCGCCAGTTGTTTTTTCGTAAATGACTTCTTTAATCGTATTAGGGAATTCAGATGAGTCGACACGGTTTAACACTACAGTAGCCACTGCAACCTTACCTGCATATGGCTCCCCTTTTGCTTCCGCATGTACAAGTTTTGCTAGTAATTCCTTATCTTGAGTCGTCACTACCTCTGGTATTTCAAGCTCTTCACCTGGATAGATCATATCACTTGTTCGGTTATTTGCTTTCTTAAGATCTAAAACTGATACTCCATACTTCATGCCAAGATTCCAAAATGTATCACCTGTTTTTACAGTATGAGTTGCTGCCGATGCACTCACACCTGATGCTAATAGGGTAAATGTTAATGCTGTTGCAAATCCAATCTTTTTAAGGTTTTTCATGTTTTTTCCTCCTAGTAATCGTCGTTTTTTGCTCTACTAGAAGGTTAACAGCTGTAATATTTCGTTTCATTGCCCAAAAAGTGGTAGAATACTTGAGCCTTACAGACACTTTGCCTCAAAATATGAGTGGAAAAAATATCCTCGCTAAATATACCACCTATATATTGGTTAGGATGGAAAAATACAGATTGAATTTTACAAACATCTCAGTCATGTTATTAACATAAATAACATTTTACTGTTATTTCATTATCATCTTAATCAGCTTCAAACCATGTTTGGTTGTTGAGTAGCGCAAAGGAAGGTCAAACTTTGTCGTTTGCTTCATGATCCCTTTTTCATGAGAAAATACATCAAAGCTTCCTTTCCCATGGTAGGCACCAATTCCACTATCACCTACACCGCCAAATGGTAAATGGGGTGAAGTAAAATGGTAAACTGTATCATTCACACAACCACCACCGAAAGAGATGGATTCTAGCACTTTATTTTGCACTCGTTCCACTTCTGAAAAAATATATAACGCAAGGGGTTTTGGGCGTTTATTAATCTCATCAATGGTTTGTAGGATATCATCGTATCCCATTACAGGCAAAATTGGACCAAAAATTTCATCTTCCATGATCGGGTGTTCCCATGTAACATCAGTTAAAACTGTAGGCTCAATCAAAAGCTTATCAACATCAGCATCTCCACCATAGAAAATAACCCCACTATTATGGATAAAGGAAGTGAGTCGATCAAAATGGCGCGCACTTACAATTTTCGTAAACTTACTTTCTTTACTTAAGGCATTCCCATACAATTCCTGAATAGCCTCTGTTAACAGATTCAGAAATTCTGCTTTCACTTCATTATGAACATACAGATAGTCTGGTGCGACACAAGTTTGTCCAGCATTTGTATACTTCCCCCATGCAATTCGCTTTGCCGCATATCGAAGATTCGCATCTTTGTGGACAATACAAGGACTTTTCCCTCCAAGTTCAAGGGTAACAGGTGTTAAATGTTTAGCTGCAGCCTCCATAATCACTTTTCCAACGGCCACACTACCTGTAAAAAAGATATAATCTGTCTTTGCCTCTAAAAGGGCCGTGCTTGTCTCAACACCGCCTTCAACAATTGCTATGTAATCCTCTTGAAAATGTTCACGAATCAGTTTTGTTAGTAATTCAGACGTTTTTGGGGTTAGCTCAGAAGGTTTTAAAATCGCACAATTTCCTGCTGCTATTGCCCCAATTAATGGTGCAAATGCAAGCTGAAATGGATAATTCCAAGGGGATATGATTAAGACCACCCCATATGGTTCTGGATAAATATAATTTTTACTTCCAAAACCTGATAAGCTTGTTTTTACCTTTCTTGGTTTCGCCCATTTTTCAAGATGCTTCATCGTAAACCTAAGCTCTTCTAACACAAAGCCAATTTCGGTTGCATATGATTCAAACTCGGATTTGTTTAAATCTTTATGTAATGCGTCCATAATTTCCTTTTGATTTGTTTTTATAATGTTTCGAGTCTTTTTAAGAGCTTCCATTCGATAAGCAACTTCTTTTGTTTTCCCTGTAGAAAAAAATTCGCGCTGCTTTTTTATTAATGCACCATAGCTTTCCACTACATCTCCCCCATTTCAACAGGATTTCCAACTATTTATAAATAGTACATACTATTTTTTAACAAAAAACAAGATAATACTACTTGTAGAGTAGAAAAAAGGTAAGCCATCTTTTTTTTGGCTTACCCTTGATATAGTATTAGATACTTGCAATTTTTTCTTTTACTTGTATATGACCGGATTTTTCAACCTTCGTAGCTAAATATTTTTTATTGTATTCAGAAACATCTCCCCAAAGTGGGACATGAGTATCTGATAATAGTCCGTATTCTTGTAATGCAGCTAGTTTTTTCGGATTGTTCGTGATTAAGGTAACTGGCTTCGAACGTAACTCAGTAAGCACGCGAATGGCATCTTCATAGTTGCGACTATCATCGTTAAAGCCTAATGCAAGGTTTGCTTCAACTGTGTCTAACCCTTCTTGCTGGAGAATATACGCTAAGGATTTTGAAAATAAGCCAATCCCTCTTCCCTCGTGATTAGCTAAGTAAAAGAGAGCCCCAGATCCATTTGAGACAATCATTCTCATGGATTCCCGTAATTGGAAACCACAATCACAACGCTTGCTTCCAAATATATCACCAGTATGGCAAATACTATGCATTCTAATTAGCGCATCATGTTCTGAGTCAAAATCACCATATACAAGAACAGATGATTGCTGCATTTCTGCTAAATTAGTTGTAGGGAGAGCATCTAGTACTTCCTCTTTACTCATTCCACTCTCCATTTTTAGCCATGTATACCATTTAAAAGTTACCACTTGATCATCTAATTGAACGGGTAATGTTACAGGTCCAACTAAGCAAATATCCTGTTCCCCTTGTTTATGGATCATGCTCATTTTATTTAATAGAAGGTCTTTCACCTTTTCTGAAACCATAAGAATTCTCCCTTTCTAATGTTACCACTTGTAAAATTTATTCTACTCTATGTTTTGAAAGTATAGAATTATTAAAAAGGGAGGTCAAGAAATATACACTTTATATCCTTATAGAATAGTCCCTCATTTAGTAAGTTTTACAGTTTGTCAGCATGATATCCAAGCTTTTTCAATAGCACCATCATTTCTTCTTTTTCAGAATCAGACAGCACCCCAACAATTTCTTCAATAGCCTGTTCATGCTTTGGAAATATCGTATCCATAAATTGTTTACCTTCCTCTGTGATGGACGCCCATGTTACACGTCGATCCTTTGGACATGGTTTTCTTGAAATATAATTCTTTTTTTCTAATTTATCCACAACATATGTTATACTTCCGCTCGATAATAAGACCTTCTTACCAATATGTTGAATTGGTTGGTCCCCTTTATGATAGAGAAGTTCTAACACAGCAAACTCAGTTAGATTTAATCCGTATCCTTTTACATCCTCTTCTACCCGCTCATTTACAGATCGAAATGCTCTAGATAGTATGACAAAAAATTTCAAGGAGAGGTTAGGAACATTTACTGCTTCATTCGCTTCCATACGATCCACCCTTTTTCATTATCTCGAATTCAAGATAATTTTACTAAATTTTTATGTTCTCTGTCAAGTTGGGTTCTGTGACTTTTTTCCCATTAGCTCCTTGCAGCTTCCGTATATCTATACATGACATCCCCACCGTGATGGGCAATTCCTCTAAAATGCTTAAAATCTTCCCGCTTAACCAACGTATTTCGGAACTCCAAAAATTGATCCTTCTTCACAAGGTATTCATTTAACTCTCCATCCCGGAGCTTATTTAAAATTTCATTTACAAATTCTTCATTCATATGTATACACCTCTTTTTAGATTATAATTGTTCAAAAAATAAGAAACAAGGCTAATACCCATTTATACCTCTATCTTACACACTATACATACTTAGGCATAAGATATGGGGGAAATGTCTAGTAGGCATTATGTCGAAATATAAAATTAAAAAGCTCTCTCAAAAAATTGAGATTATGTTTGCTGGCTTTTAACTGTTTGAATACAATAACGAGGTGGTTTTTTATGAAAAATTATCAAAACCCGTTTGGTTTTAATCCGAATATGAGTAACCAACAAGGCTTGGGATATGCGCCTGCGCAAGGAGCTAGCTTCGGACAAGAAGGAATACCTATGGGAATGAATATTCCACAAATGGGATACCCAGGAACTGGCTTCCAACAAGAGGTTCAAGGTAGCTATCCTTCACCCACCCACCAACACATGATGGGCGATGATTGTGGATGTGGTGCTGGTCCAAACGAAGGCGAAGTTGTAATGCCCGCAGCATTTAATTCGTATGGTCCTGGAATGGCGCCAAATATGATGATGCCTCACGGACCTCATGGCCCTGGCTGCACTTGTGGACAACAACAAGGTCCAATGGGCGGACCTGGAATGATGGGCGGTTTTGATCCTCAAGGATCCAGTGTGGGGCCGATGAGCGGTTTTGGTCCTCAAGGACCTGGTGTTGGACCCATGAGCGGTTTTGGTCCTCAAGGTCCTGGTGTTGGACCCATGAGCGGTTTTGGTCCTCAAGGTCCTGGGATGGCACCTGGTGAGATGGGTGGATTCGGACCTGGGGGACCGGGTAATCCTGGGATGATGTCTCCTCAAGGCCCTGGAATGGCACCAAATCTGATGATGCCTCATGGACCTCATGGCCCTGGCTGCACCTGCGGACAGCAGCAGGGCCCGATGGGTGGCCCTGGAATGATGGGCGGTTTTGGTAGATAGATTTACATTATTGGTGTCTCCTGTGAGGCACCTTTTCATATCATTTATGCCAAAACCCATTCATGAAACTTTTCAAACTGAGCATGTGCATCCTTAAGCCCAAGCTCGTAAAGGTTCGTTAATTTAACAGGATCCCTTTCAATCCTTCCCACCTCAAGTGGCTCTGACGGGCTAAATACAAAAACCCTACCCGCTTTTTCTTCTTTCTCTAAGTAAGCAATCGTCTCATTATAAAGCTGATACCGTTTTTCAATTGCTTTAACCAAATTAGGATATTGTTTATAAGAACGCCTCACAACCCATGTCAAATTTGATTTCTTTTTCAAATAACCGCGATTGCGAGTCAAAATGACGACATTTTTCTGATTTCCATCCTGTTGAGCTTTTATCAATGGAATGGGATCCGTAATGCCTCCATCCAGTAATTTCTTACCATTAAATTCAATGATTGGCGCAACAAACGGCAAAGAACTGGATGCCCGAATGACCTTTAACATGTCATTCCCATAATCCTCTCTGTGAAAATAAATAGGTTTGCCTGTTTCACAATCGGTTGTACCCACGACGAATTCTTCTTTTGCTTGATAAAAAGATTCATAGTCAAAAGGGACATGCTTATTAGGAATTTCATCAAAAATAAAATCCATTCCAAACAGCTGCTTATGCTTCACAAAATTCCTGAATGATAAGTAGTTTGGGTGATTCACAAAGTCTATATTAACCGTACGATTTCTTCCCATTTGTCTTGATAGATAGGAAGCTGCCATACACGCCCCAGCAGATACGCCGACGACATATGGGAAATAGATGTTTTGTTCCATAAAATATTCAAGGATGCCTGCGGTATAAACACCACGCATGCCTCCACCTTCTAAGACCAATCCTGTATCGTTCATTATTCTCGCTCCCTTTAGACAGGCATATTAAATAATATAAAAAAAAATTTATAGATTGTCACATTTTTTACATAAATTTTAAATAAAATATTATGAAAACGCTTTACTATTTTACAAAAGTAAGGCAAAATATAAAAAAATGGATTTTTTGTAAGTAAAAGCATGACTTGCTTTTACTTGGAGATTAATAGAATTTCTATGGAGGTGACATTATGAAAATTGCAGAAATTGGGGATGTCATTGAGTTCAAAGAAGGACTAAAAGGCGTCGTTGAAAAAGTAAATGAAAACTCAGTTATCGTGGATTTAACATATATGGACAATTATAGAGATTTAGATTTAGAGAGTCGTACTGTTGTAAATCATAAAAACTATAAGATTGTCACAGCAATATAAAAGTAAGGGAGCCGACCATTTGTGTCGACTCCTTTTTTATTATGCACCTAACGATTTATCTTTCGTAAATTTCGGTTGAATCGATGTTAAGAATTTTGTTTTTGAGAGGGAGTATATAAGTAATGCAGTCCAGATACATAAAAATGTAACGAAATGCGCTTTTGTAAAATGTTCATGAAATAAAAATACTCCTAATACAAGGCTTATAGTTGGCGCGATATATTGCAAGATTCCAATCACAGACAACGGGATTCGATTTGCTCCTGCTGCAAACCATAGCAGTGGCAATGCTGTCGCTACCCCAGCCCCTATTAATAATAATTGCACGTCAAATGTTGCACCAGTAAAGGATTCAACTCCACGGTTGTATAGAAATCCCAAATAGATAAGAGCAATCGGAGCAACCACCATTGTTTCCATCGCTAGCCCAATTAAGGAATCGAGTTTTGCAAGTTTCTTTGTTAATCCATAAAATCCAAAGCTTAATGCGAGTGTAATCGCAACCCATGGGAAACTTCCGTACTGTATAGTTAAAATGAGTACACCTAGACCCGCTAACACAAATGAAACTCCTTGCCAAAACAAGAGACGTTCCTTAAGAACGATAATCCCCAATAGGACACTGACCAATGGGTTGATGTAATATCCTAAGCTAGCATCAATTATATGATCCGTATTAACAGCCCAAATATATGTCGCCCAGTTGACTGTAATAAGGATTGATGAAGCGATAATCCCAATTAGTTTGGTTTTATTTTTGGAAATCTCTTTGAGGGTCGTTACCAACTGGTTCGCTTTTTTAGAAATTAAGATGATTACTAGCACGAAGACGAGCGACCATACAATCCGGTGTGCTAAAATCTCGATTGCCGGGACATAGTCGATTAATTTCCAATAAAGAGGCAGAACTCCCCACGCAATATACGCAATTGTCGTATACAAGATTCCGATTTTATAATCCTTCATGTCATCTTGACCCATCATGATCCTTCTTTCCATTTCATTTTTTATCATTTGTTAATTATATTTCGGTTCTCGACATTTCACAATGAAAATGAATTGGAATTTTGAGGATATCTGGCTGTATGTGGTCCACAAAACTTCTGAAGTAAACTCTGGAAGTATGTCACGGACCGCTTTTTAGGATGTTGATGGTACTCCAGTGCCTTTGGACTTATGTCATTTTCTATTTTTTAGGAAACCAATGATACTCCAAAGCTTTTTAACTCTCACTTTTGGGTATTTCAGGAAAAACTCTACTGTTATATCACGTATATGACACCACAATTGGAAATAACCGGAAAAACTATAGTGTTAAGACCCTTTTATGATATATGTTTTGGATAAATACGGAAAAACCATGCCGATAAACGTTCTTTATACCTTCACTTTTGTAAAATCTAGGAAAAACCTCTCCATTAAACCCTATTTATACCACCACTTTTGTAAGACTATGGAAAAACACAACCTAAATACCACTTTTATGGATCCCCTTCTGCGTAATACTGGATATCAAGTCACCTCTAGATACCCTCCGCCAAAAAACACACACCCAAAGCAGAGTGTGTGCGCCGTGCGTTTTCCTATTCTTTCGTATCCTTGCCAGCTTCTTCAGCCAGCTGTTCAAAGGATTTGACTTTTCCATGTGGGTTTTGTGATTGTTTTCTAACTGTCCACTGGCGTTCTTGTTGACGTTTTGATTGTGTCATGTAGAATCTCTCCTTCTTTCAGATCATCACCATTAGGATGAGTCACCGTCAGTTATTTATTCTAAAAAGTTTACGTTCATGTTAAAATGACAACGACATAATCTAAGTAAAGAGGAACGACAATATGCATAGAAACTTTTATCTTTTATTACTATTGGTACATATTTTATTGGCGACGAGTTTCTTGTCCACCATCCCTTTTTGGGTGATTTTCACCATATCCTTTTTCCTTTTATCAGCAGCAGCAATCCGTTTCGCCAATTTTGATAATAAATCTATATCAGCATCCAACCTAGCTATCGCTATCTTTTCAGGCATTATGATGTATGGCCTTTTCTCGATTGGAAAAATGGGATCCGCATTCCTCTTTCCAAACATGCTAGATGAGGTAGCTGATTTATATATGAAGATTCAGCCAGAGCTTTCCTGGCATTTTGTTGTACTCTTTCTCATCATTATTCCTGGTGAAGAAATCTTTTGGAGAGGCTATATACAGAAGAATATCGAGGCAAAGTTCGACAGCAAGCTAGTCGCAATCATCATCTCCTCTCTTCTTTATACGTCTGCCAATGTTTATACCTTTAATCTACTTTTCTTGCTTGCGACATTTGTAGGTGGGGTTGTTTGGGGAACATTATATATGTGGAAACGAAATATTTTTCTAACAATCCTTTCCCATCTAGTCTTCAATTTATTTTTACTTGTGCTTTTCCCACTATTTTAAATAAGGGGGCATGATTACATGAAGAAACGCAGAAAAAGGAGAGCGAAGGATGGTAAGTATACCTTCTCCGATCTCCTAGGTGATATTTTATTCGCATTGCCTGAGATTATTATTTTTCCATTTCGAATCATTTTTTACCTAATTAGAGGTCTCTTTAGGAATATATTTGATTTCTTTAATTAGGCCAAATTTATCGTTCTCGGTTTAACATTTTCAGGAATTCCTGCAACATATGGTTTATCTATTGTGGTTAGATTAAACTCCTCTTTTGCTCTTTCAAGTATATGATCTTTATTTAGTAATAAATCATATGCTGATAATGCCATCGTTTGCGCGGCAAAGTGCATTCCCTTGAATCCAATGGATGAACCAAATGAGGCTGTGGCCTGCCAAGTATGTAACTGTATACCGATAGGAGCACAAGTTGCCATAATTGAACCCACTGGTGTAATCCAACTAACATCACCGACATCTGTTGAACCAGTTAAAACTTTGCCCTTTGTCGATTTATCATTTTGTAAGTCTGACGCTAGGGACTCATTTGTAGAATTATGCGTCATTTTTATGATGTTAGAATCTACTGTCTTTAGCAATTCCTGAGCAAATTTCGCTTCTTCAACAGTATATGCCAAGGGTTCTGCTAGATTCATATTTTCAAACATGAGGTCATTTAAAGCTTCATTTGGAAGTGTGTCATAAGCAAAAGCATCGATTTCTGAACAAACCTCTGTTTCTGTCATAAGTGCTGCTCCTTGAGCAATTTTCTCTACCCTTCTAAGGATATCTTCAACTTGTTCTTTTGTAGATGCCCGTAAATAATACCAAACACTAGCATGTTCAGGAACAATATTAGGAGCAAGTCCCCCGTTTGTAATGACATAATGTATTCGTGAACCGTCCAACACATGCTCTCTTAAAAAGTTAGTGCCGACATTCATCAATTCAACAGCATCTAGTGCACTTCTTCCAGCATGGGGTGAGGCGGCCGCATGGGCTGGGATGCCTTTAAAATGAAACTTAATGGATACAATTGCTTGCATACTCATATTTAATGTCATGTTAGATGTCCATGGATGCCAGGTTAACGCACAATCTAAATCGTCAAAGACGCCTTCTCTCGCCATGAACGTTTTTCCAGACAATACTTCTTCAGCTGGACAGCCATAATAACGAATAGTCCCATTGATATCATACTTATCCATAACTTCTTTTAATGCAATTACTGCTTCAACCCCTGCTGTTCCGAGTAAATTGTGACCGCAGCCGTGACCTGGTCCATCTAATATAACTGGTTCCTGAACTGTATTAACTGTTTGAGAAAGACCAGGCAAAGCGTCGTATTCCCCTAATATCCCTATTATTGGTTTATCTGAGCCATATTCCGCAACAAATGCAGAAGAAATTCCTCCTATCGGGGAATGAATTCGAAATCCTTCTTCTTTTAATTTAGACACTTGTAGATCACTTGCATAGTTTTCCTCATATGCAATTTGCGGATGTTCCCATATTTTTTTTGCCATTTCAGTAAAACCTGATTGGTTGTTTTTAATCCACTGTAAAATATTCTGTTTACTCATTTTTTAGTCCATTTACTAAATGGATTTTTCACCCCTTCCCAAAAATTCAATACAAGGTCGACAACAAGGCTTTAATTATTTTTCTCTTGTTTTTTTAACTTCTCTAAAAGTAAACAAACTACAACAGTTCCGAGTATGCAGACAAATGTTTGGAAGGCACGGGGAACAGGACCTAAATTAACAAATAAACCAAATGCAATCCCAACTACACCAAATAATGGCTTCTTTATAGCAAACTGAGCAATGACTCCTCCAAAAATAGCCGGAAGGACAAAGTTTAGGCTATTTAAGACTGATTCAGGCAAGATTGTTAAAATGTATGAACCACTTAGTATTGCTAAAATAAGAATGATAGCATTCACGATTGAAGCAGTCGCAATTGCCAATGAGGCAGTAATTTCTCCCTTTTTAGTTCCTGGTTCTGCATCAACAACACGTTGAGCAACCGAAGCACATGGAAGACACATGTTTCCGATATTACCTGTAAGAAAGGCAAGATATGTACCAGAAACCCCCAAAACAGGATAATAGCTAATCGGCTCCAGCACCCAAACAAACATGATAATAGCTGCATAAGCAGTAAAACCTGAAATGATAGTTGACCAGCCTGGATGGTAACCAAGAACATATGATAGATATAGAGGCACAATTAATGTTAATGCAATGATTCCCCAAATTGTTAAGCGTCCCCAAAAATGAGACTTTAATTGAAAGGTTTCAAAGTCAATTGATGATGCAGACACTGGCACTGCTTCGTTTATAGATAGATTATTTTCCTCTCTAGTAACTGGCATATAGCTCTCCTACTTTCTTTTTTAAGATATCAAGTAACCAGCAAACATACCCACAATAATAACCAGACCTAATGACCATTCTTTTATCCACCTCAACTGGGTTTTATCTCCGATCCAAATAATGATGGGCATAACAATAAAGGCAACAATAAATACGACGAATTCACTAATACCTTTTACCATTTCTCCCCCACCAAGGTAGCTAAAAGCCCCAATCATTGCAGCAACTGATACTGTGCTTAACATCGTTACATTTTTAGGATTAGCTTCTGCTTTTTTCTGTATTTTCCCTAGAGATTTAGTAAATAGAGCAACGAATAATAACCAGCCCATTCCACCAAGACACATCACCCATACTGCATTTGTAAAGGCTTGTAACGTATAACCTTGAGAACCTAAATCAACCCCAGCTGCTTTAGACCCTATACTTGCACCAACTGTTTCTATTGCTGCCGATCCAATAATAGAGATTCGCATCAATGTAACGGGGCTTCCAATTAAAGAAATCATTGAAATAGCGACAACGATGATTGCTAATGATGGTCCAAGGGAACTAATCGCGCCAGCCCTTATTGCAGACTTAACATCTGTAGGTGTCATACCAACGGATTGGCTTGTTTTTGATGCAAGCCGAATAAAGATGATAGCTTGAAAGATTACGATACCAACTACCAGTGTAGCCAAAATCCAAAGTGGTAAGCTATTTGCCGTTTGTAACACTTTTTCCAAAATAATCTTCCTCCTTTTTCGAATTACTTTTAATTACAACCTTTAACCTCTAAAGAAAGCGCATTTAATATTTAATGGTTGAAAATTCTATATTTTCTAATTCTTATAGTAATTTATTAAAATACAGATTACAATGTAATAAATTACATTAATAAACCGGCAGATATGGAACTTTCTACATTTTCTTATTCTAGGAGGTTAGTAATGACAACAATTCAACAAATTTCATCTTATCTTGATAAAATTTTTAATGGAGCTTCCTATGAAATCTTGATACAAAAAGCACACGATACTTCGTTCAACCTTATATATAAAAAAGGGAATCTAAAAAAAGAGAATATTAATCCACAAACAAGTAATGGAGAATGCAAATACAAAATCATGATAAATAAAGGGTACTTATATGTTTTATTTTCTTACGTGAACAAGCATCAAGTGCTTCTTCGCTCTAATAGTAAAACTTGTCCCTTTGATGAAAGAGATTTGGAATATTTATATGTATGCTTCGAACTGCTAGATGCTAAAAGCCAAGTCCAAGCTAAAGGTGCAGAACTAGAGATGTTAATAGAGGGAATACGTTCTGTTTCTTCTTCTCTTGTCCTTGATGACCTATTAGAGAGGATTACAAAAAATGCATTATCAGTAATACCAGTTGCAAATGCAGGTTATCTACAACTCTATGACTATGATCAAGAAAAAATTATCACAAAGACAAGTGTTGGATTTGAACCGATCATCAGAAAGCTTAAAATGGAGGTCGGAGAATCGATTACGGGTGTAGTTTTTAAGGAAGGAAAACCGTTAATTTATCATTCTAAAGAACAGATTTATAAAGTAATGAGTGAGAATTCTATTTCAGAGAGAAATCTACATATAATCAAGTCTTCGTATAAAGAAAAAGAAATTCAAGCAATTGTTAGTGTACCTATATCTATTGGGGAAAAGCGTATTGGAGTCATGACGATTCACCAATTTAATAAGGTAGGAAAATTTACTGATGATGACGTGCGACTTTTACAAGGCTTTGCATCCCAGGCTGCAATCGCAATTCAAAATGCACGTCTTTATACAGAGGTAAAGCAACAATTAAATGAGCTCGCAAAAAGAAACGAAGTCCACGACAGACTTATTAAGATTTCTATACAAAACAAAGGTTTAAAGTCCATTATTAGAGAACTAGGAAAAATGATAAATGGTCCGTTTTCCTTCTACGACTATTTAGAAAACGATTGGTACCATAATCAAGAGAAAGAAAAAATTTATTTTAGCGTGGATGAAATTACTACTATTTTTAAAAATAGAAGAAATGCTGTTTTCGTGGAATTGCGTAAGCCTGAAGAGGGAAAATTTTATCTTTACCCGATTCTAAATGGTACTATTTTTCTTGGATGCTTTATTTACCCCTACTCTAATACATTATCAATCATTGATCGAATTATTATCGAACAGGGTGGCTCTTTACTCGCACTTGAACTTGTAAAGAAACACACACTAGAAGAAATCTATTATAAGAAATTCCATGAATTTTTTAATGAATTGATTCAAAGCAAGGAGCCAGAAGTCTTACTTGAGAAAAGAAAAGAGTTTAACATAAATCCTTCTCATATGTTTTATGTGGTCTTAATTGAACTTGTTAATTATAAAGATTTATATAAGCTTGGTGCTGATATTCATAGTATTATCTCATTGATAAAAAAGAATATCCAAGACGTGCAACTCATCTACGGATTTCATAATAAAATCATTTTACTTGTTTCAGTTGCACACAATTCAGGAGCTGACGACACGATAAAGGGATTAAAAACAATTATTACTAACTGGAAAACTATTAATGATTCGTTTTTGTGTGTGGGTATTGGTTCTGAAAATCAGGGAGTATATCACATAGGAAAGAGTTATGAGGAAGCAAAGAAGGCAGTTGCCTATCTAGTTAATAAAAAAGAATCTGGTATGATCGCATATGAAAGCATTGGGGTTAATCGCTTGTTTATTAATCAGGATACCAATGAGATTCAGGAATTCATAAATACCTTTTTCCAGCCTTTAAATACAGCAAAATCAAAGAAAAATGATTTAGAACAAACATTGTTAACATATGTAAAGTTAAATAAGTCTATGAATGAAACTTCGAAAAAACTTCACGTTCATATTAATACACTATACCAGCGTCTTAAAAAAATTGAAGACATGCTGAATTTGAGTTTTAATGACCCTAAAGAATTTCTTGAAATACAGCTGGCCTGTCACCTTAAAGAAACATTCGCTTATTCTAAGGATGTACATTAGTTATTTAAGTAGTTACCGTTAATCACTCTAAAAAAGTAAATAAAGAGGTTGATTATACCTCTTTATTTTTCCTCTTATATAGTTTCATTTATCCAGGTTTTGATTATTCCCTCGGTTAGCGCTTCATCGGTCTTGCCAACAGTACTAATAAAATCAAACTCATGTACCCAAACAATGGATATAAGAAAGAAATCAAGGAGCCATAACCTAATTGACTTATCAAATAGGCTATTGATAGAATCCCAAACACAATTGAAATCGATGAAAGCTTCAAGACATTTTTCAATTGGCGCTCAAGACCAAATAGGTTTCCGATCACAGACGTAAAGATTTCTCCATAAATCACAAGGATGTACAACCAATAAAACACAGCCATGAAGTTTTTCATTACTTCAGCCATCGGGATTTCAAAACCTTCTACATTTGGTAGTGCGGATAATGATATATGGCTCGTAAATAAAATAAGACATAACGCACCACCACCGATAAAACCGCCCCATCTTAATGTATGTTCATGGTTAATTTCTTTTGCAAGCGGAACTAATACCGGCATTGCCATAGTCAAATTAAAAGCCGAATATAAAAATGGTGAAATCAGCCATTTAGCGCTATGCGACTCGATTTCTGGCCGACTTAATAGACCCGTTGCATCATTTGCTATGACCTCTATTGCTAAAACAACACTAAAGAATATCATAATTGGAACAACAAACATGTTCACACCAAATAACCCTTTAACTCCATAAGTCAAAACAAAGATGGAAAGCCCACCCGTCAACAGGATTCCAAGCTGATAAGATATTCCCAATTGTTCATGAAAAACCGCTCCTGCACCAGAAAGCATAACGGAAGTTACTCCTATTAGGACAAGAAGCATAAGTGCATTCACCATTAACCCAATTTTTTTTCCAAATAAGTATTCATTAAATTCCTTATATGAATTTGCTTGAATTCGGTTTGCAATAATCATAATTCTTGTTCCTAACCATATAAATAGGAAACCGCTGATGCAGATTCCAACCAAGCCATATACACCGTGCTGGGTAAAAAATTCGACAATTTCTCTACCTGTTGCAAAGCCTGCTCCTACGATTGTTCCTACATATACAGCACCAATCTGGAATGCTGCTCCCCAATTCCCTCGCACAAATAGCCACCTCATTGTTTTATCTATATTACTTGATATATATGTACAAGTTCTATAAATAAGACGAGCTATTATTTCGGAAACAAGCGGAAAAAATTGCTAGGCCTTTTCACTTGAAAGTCAAAAATGGTCAAAGTATAATGTAGACATAAGGTCAAAGATGGTCAAACACTACGAATCATCATGCATGGCCTATTTCATTTATCTAATTAGTCAAAGATAGTCAAAAATTCAAGGAGGTATTTGTTTATGATTTGTCAAGCATGTAATCAAAATGAAGCTACTGTTCAATTACATCTACAACTTAACCAAGAAAAGCGACAAATTCAACTTTGCAGTGAGTGTTATGCGAAGGAGAAGAACAACATGAAAATACCTTCAGGATTGAACGGTTTCCCTAATTTCACATTTGATGACCTATTTAAAGGCAATGCCTTTAGTCAACAAAATGGAATCAACCAACAACAAACACAAACAAAACACGGTGGAAATGGCGGAGGTCTTCTCGATCAATTTGGACGTAACCTTACTCAAATGGCGAAAGCTGGACTAATTGACCCAGTTATTGGCCGTGATGAGGAAATCCAACGTGTCATTGAAATTCTGAACCGTCGTAATAAAAACAACCCCGTTCTAATTGGGGAACCGGGTGTAGGTAAAACTGCTATTGCAGAAGGATTAGCCCTACTTATCGCTGAAGGAAAGGCACCTAACAAGCTTTCAAATAAACAGGTTTACTTACTAGATGTCGCTTCATTAGTTGCCAACACGGGAATCCGTGGTCAATTTGAAGAACGAATGAAGCAATTAATAGCGGAACTTCAAAAACGTAAAAATATTATTCTATTTATTGATGAGATTCACCTTTTAGTTGGTGCAGGATCTGCAGAAGGATCAATGGATGCAGGAAATATTTTAAAACCAGCTCTTGCACGTGGTGAGCTGCAAGTGGTCGGTGCAACCACTCTAAAAGAATATCGAGAAATTGAAAAAGATGCTGCACTCGAGCGCCGTTTCCAACCTGTTACTGTGGAGGAACCATCGATTGATGAAGCAATTCAGATTCTTGAAGGAATTAAAGGAAAGTACGAAGACTTTCATGGAGTAAAATATTCAAACGAAGCAATCCGTGCATGTGTCACATTATCACACCGCTACATTCAGGATCGCTTTTTACCAGACAAAGCCATTGACTTACTTGATGAAGCTGGGTCAAAAATGAACCTAGTATCTGGTGGAACAAATCCAAAGAATATTGAAGGAGAGCTTTCAAAAATTGCAGCAGAAAAAGAAAAAGCTGCTGGTGAAGAAAATTATGAATTAGCAGCAAAATTAAGACATCAAGAAATTCTACTTGAAAAACAATTAAATAATCCAGAAAACAACGTAGAGCATGTGATTGATGTCGAAAACATTCAACAAATTATTGAAAAGAAAACCGGTATTCCTGTTGGTAAGCTCCAAGAAAATGAACAACAAAAAATGAAGCTACTTGCAGAAAATCTTGCCAAAAAAGTAATTGGTCAAGATGAAGCAGTAACAAAGGTTGCGAAAGCAGTTCGTCGTAGCCGTGCTGGTTTGAAGGCTAAAAATCGCCCTATTGGTTCCTTCCTCTTCGTTGGACCAACGGGTGTAGGTAAAACAGAATTAACAAAGACACTTGCTGAGGAGCTCTTCGGCTCAAAGGATGCGATGATTAGACTCGATATGAGTGAGTATATGGAGAAACATTCAGTGTCTAAAATCATCGGTTCACCTCCTGGATATGTCGGCCATGAGGAAGCTGGACAACTAACCGAAAAAGTTCGTCGTAATCCTTATAGCATCATCCTTTTAGACGAAATTGAAAAGGCACATCCAGATGTTCAACATATGTTCCTACAAATATTAGAGGATGGTCGTTTAACAGATAGCCAAGGCCGTACTGTAAGTTTCAAAGAGACAGTCATTATCATGACAAGTAATGCCGGAGTTGGCGCTCCTAAGAAAATTACGGTCGGCTTTGAAAAGGCTGAAACAGGTGCCTACAAGGAATCATCTATCCTTGAGTCACTTGGTTCCTTCTTCAAGCCTGAGTTCTTAAACAGATTTGATGCAATCATCGAATTCAAACAGCTTGAAAAAGAGCATCTGCTAAAAATTGTCGACTTAATGTTACATGATCTTGAAGCAACTCTTAAAGAACAAGAAGTAACTATGTCTGTTGACGACGAAGCGAAACAAAAATTAGCTGAGCTTGGTTACCACCCAGCATTTGGTGCACGTCCACTACGCCGTGTCATCCAAGAACAGCTTGAAGACCAAATCACAGATATTCTTCTAGAAAATGAAGATCAAAAAAGCTTGAATGTAACAGTTGAAGAAAATAAAATTGTAGTAAAATAATCTTCCCACTAAAAATGCAGAGCCCAAAAAGCTCTGCATTTTTTTATATTGACTTAGTCTTCAGGTCAGTCACCTTAATCGGAGTCTTTCGATTCGAGAACAGGCTGTGTAGCACCATCCCACCAGCGATCATGAAGAGTCCGACAAAGGAATACATCGTTGGCATTGGTGCACTTAATAAAAGGACCTCACCAAATATGACAAAAATAATCTGTGTAGCTTGGGTTGCTTCTACAGCAGCAAGTTTACTTTGATCATGTTTAACTAGCTCTGTCGCAAAAAAGAAAAGTACGGTTGCGATAATCCCAGAGGAAATCCCTACAATAAAGGACTGAAACACCTGGTCCTTACTCGGAAGTCCAACCGTAGCACCCCCAATTCCAGCAATGATTAGCCAAAATGGAGTCGATGCAAGTGTCATTCCAAGCACACGCTGAAACGTATCAAAGTTATTTTTACAATGCTCCATCATTTTCCTGTTACCTAATGGATACGCAAAGGCTGCCACCACAACTGGAAGGATCCCTACAAGAAACATCTCCATTCCAATGCCTTCATTTGCTGCCTGGAGTTGGATCAAGATAATCCCAATAAAAATGAGACTAGAAAAAATAAGACCTTTAACAGGGATTTTTTCTCGAACCCTTTGCATTCCATTCTTTGTTTCTACTGTCTTATAGAAAAACGGCACAACTAGTAATCCAGCAATAATCACAAATTGCCAAGTTCCCGCAACCAACCAACCTGGGCCTGATGTAGCTGCAAATGTAAGGGGTGCATAAAACAAGCCAAACCCAATCGTGCTCCATAATATCCATGTAACAGGATTTATTTTTAGCTCATGTAGTAGTTCCTTCATATTCCCTCTAAATAGAACAATCCCAATTAAAAATGGTACCATAAAAAAATATCGCAAGGATGAACTCCAAAGCCAACTACCACCTGAAAGTTCCATCGATCGATTTAGAATAAAAGTAACTGCAAAAAATAGTGATGAAACAATCCCAATGAGTATTGCTTTCATTCATATACTCCTTCCTACACCCTAAAACAATAAACTTCTTCGTCTACAAACCCTTTTATGATTTCAGCTGTTTTCGTAAATCCTGCTTCTGTATAAACATGGATTGCAGCTTTGTTAGTTGGAATAACTGACAAGTAAATCTCATCACAATAGGGTAATGTCCTTATCATTTCCGCAATAATTTCCTTTACTGCCGCTGTACCATAGCCTTTTCCTTGAAATTTATAATCAATCATTATCCTACATAGTTCAAACCGATTTCGTTCATTATCTAGTCCGAACATCGTAAATCCAATTAATTGTGTCCCATCATAAATTGCCTTTGTTACCCAATCTGGTTGGACTTTTGCCTGGGCTAGTGAAAATACATTTGAAGCAACCCACTTTTCAAATAAAACAAACTCTTTATCCTCAGATTTCAATTGAATGACATCCAGTAAATTTTCCATCGTGACATCACGTAAAATGATTTTTTTCAATTACCCTCCCCCACTTTACAATTGGTTTGACACTCAATTGATGTGAATATTCTAATAATTCATTTTATCATAAAGACTTGCTCTGCTTTCACATTAAATCCTTCTTTTTCTAATAATTCCCGTAAAATATTATTCAACATTGAAATATTGGCTGCAGTTCTTACCACAGGTTGACTAGTTGTTTTGTAAACCATACTTAGTAGATTTCTAACAATGTCCTCTTTCAATAGATGCGAAGGCTCGGCCTCACATTGAAATAGAATGATAGATTGAAGTGTACCTTCCTCATTAAATAGCCTTTTAAAGATTGCATAACCAACGACATTCTTGTTCTCATCTAAGGCTAGTATTGATTCTCCATCACGTGCATTGCTCCACTGCGTCTGCCACGGAACAAGTGCTTTGTAAAACGGCGCTTGCATAGCGTCAATTGGAATCCCTTTTTTATAAGTGTAACAGTTATTGTCTGATAAAAATGCATCCTTTGACAATTCACCTGTATGCTGGAGGTGAACTAACTCATCTACAATTTTATAACCGACCTTTTCGTATAAAGAGATAGCTTTCACATTTTCTTTCACAGCCTCGAGCGTAGCAACTTCTACACCTTCCACTTCATAGATTGCTAGCACAGCCTCAATCAGCTTTTTGCCGACGCCCTTACCTCTGTATTCAGGGTCAACACCTGTTCCACCATTCCAAGAAACCTTCTTACCGTTAATAAGGCGAATGCCGTTTAATATAATTCCTACTGGTCGCTCATCATCATATGCAATCACAGATAAACTTGGAGAAAGCCCTTCCAAAATTAATCGTCTTGTAAAAAAATCGACTGTTGTCGTCATATCAAAATAGTATCCTTCAAATCCTTTATTCCATGCAACTACTGCATCCTCAAGTGTACATTGGGACAAGCGCTTTATTGTGATCATGATTTTTTCGCCTCTTCCTTAAAAAGTAATTTAGTCGATTTATTTAACCATATTTTTGCTTAGGCTACAAGTAATTTTTGGAAGTGTGTCATCTACCTCTTTACTAATTCATATACATTAATGAGGTGGAAAACATGTCCATTATTCCAAGAATTTTCTTAATCATGTCCTTTTTCTTATTATTTATTAATGGTTCAGCATTAGGATTTATTTTGTATAATGAGAGGTTTAATACTTTATTTGGGAATGGCTTTTTTATCTTTACTTGTCTAGTGGGGGCTGTATTTGCGTCGATTGCTGAGGAACCAGGTTCGACAAAGAGGTTTTATTGTAGATATTGTTTCTATGGAAACTTACTTGTTATTGTTTTCCCGCTCTATTTTCATTGGGTAGCGGACTCCGTCTTCCCAGTATTAATCGAAACAATTCTTTAACAAAAAAGTGCCACAATGGATGTGACACTTTTTTGTGATTATGCATCTTGGTCGGTTAAGATTAGAGGACCATCTTGTGTAATTGCAAGTGTATGTTCGTATTGTGCGGAAAGACTGCCATCAATTGTACGCGCCGTCCATCCATTTTTATCCATGGTTGTTTGCCATTTTCCGACGTTTACCATTGGTTCTATTGTAAAAACCATTCCTTCTTTTAAGCGCAATCCTTTGTTTGGAAGACCATAGTGTAACACTTGTGGCTCCTCATGCATCGTTGGTCCGATTCCATGTCCGATAAAGTCACGAACAACTGAAAATCCTTCACCTTCCGTATAAGACTGAATAGCGTGACCAATGTCCCCAAGACGGTTGCCGATTACCGCTTGTTCAATTCCCTTGTACATTGCCGTCTTAGTAACATCGAGTAGCTTAGATGCCTTTGGTGAAATTTCACCAACCCCATAAGACCATGCAGAGTCTGCGAGTGCGCCCCCAAGGTTAACAACCATATCAATTGTAACTATATCACCATTCATCAATGGTTTCTTTCTAGGAAACCCATGACAAATTTCATCGTTAATTGATGCACATGTTGCATATTTGTAGCCCTTGTAGCCTTTTTGTTCAGGCGTGGCACCATTTTTCTTAATAAAGTCCTCAGCAAAGCTGTCGATCTCAAGGCTTGTGATTCCAGGCTGAATCATTTTAGCAATTTCCTTATGACAAGCAGCTAGAATTTGGCCCGCTTCACGCATTAATTCAATTTCTCTTTTTGTCTTTAAATGAATCATGAAAACACCCTCAATTTCAGTTTGATGTTTTTATTATATCCTTAATTCATACCTTTTGCATAACATACAACTTAATTTGAAAAATTTGAAAAAATAGCACAGAAAAGACTGTGGAATTTTCCACAGTCCCCCTGTCTTTTATAATGTTTTGTCGTCTACACTATTTAGCCACGCTTCAATTTCACCAACAACAGATTCTACAGTTCCCTCTTCGAATGGGGAAAGTAGGTTTGCAACCTTGACTAATTCAGTGAAAGGCTTGCTTCCTCCTTGTTTACATAGGTGAAGATAATCCGCCCACGCTGCTTCATGATTATCTCTAGATTTTTTCCAGAATTGGAATGCACAAATTTGAGCTAATGTATAATCAATATAATAAAAGGCAGTTGTGTAAATATGTCCTTGACGCTGCCAAAAGCCACCTTCTTCTAAGTATTGATTACCATCATAATCACGTAGTGGCATATACTTTTTCTCAATTTCTCTCCAAGCATTATTGCGTTCAGCAGGTGTTAATTCAGGATTTTCATAAACAATATGTTGGAATTCGTCTACTGCTACACCATATGGTAAGAATAATAACGCCTCACTTAAATGAGAAAACTTGTATTTTTCTGTATCTTCTTTGAAGAATAATTCCATCCATGGCCATGTGAAGAATTCCATGCTCATTGAATGAATTTCTGCAGCCTCATATGTTGGCCAGTTGTATTCAGGAACCTCGTAATGTCTACTTGAGTATACCTGGAACGCGTGTCCAGCCTCATGTGTCAGTACATCAATATCCCCTGATGTTCCATTGAAGTTTGAGAAAATATACGGAGCTTGATAATCGCTAATGTACGTACAGTAACCGCCACTAGCTTTCCCTTTCTTGGCAACAAGGTCCATTAAATTCGTATCAATCATATAATTGAAGAATTCTTTTGTTTCTTCAGAAAGTTCCTCATACATTTTCTTTCCATTTTCAATAATCCATTCAGGGTCACCCTTCGGAACTGCATTTCCGGATTTAAAGCTGAATGACTCGTCATAATATTTTAAGCTGTCAATTCCAATACGCGCTGCTTGACGCTCACGAAGCTTAACAGCTAGCGGAACAATATGTTCTTTCACTTGTTTTCTGAAGTTAGCAACCATTTCCGCATCGTAATCTGTTCTTGATAATCTCACATAGGCTAACTCTACAAAGTTATTAAATCCTAGCTTTTGTGCAATTCGAGTGCGTACCTTTACTAGCTGATCATATATCTCATCGAATTTCTCTTGGTGCTCTTGGTAAAATGAAAATCGCACTTCATTCGCTTTTTTACGCATAGTTCTGTCTTTAGATTCAGCAAATGGCTGTAACTGTGCTAATGTACGTTCTTCTCCCTCAAACATAATTTTTGCTGAAGCTACAAGTTTCGTATACTCGGAAGAAAGCTTATTTTCTAACTGTAGATCCTCCACAACTTCTGGAGAGAATGTTTTTATTTGTGTTTCTGCAAAATCAAATAGCTGTTTGCCCCATTTGTTTTCTAATTCGGTACGGAATTTAGAATTAACAAGAGCTTCATAGTATTTCGTTGTTAAACCTTGAACTAATGGCTGTATTTCATCAAGATAATCTTGCTCAT
This sequence comes from Ferdinandcohnia sp. GQ5, assembly GCF_059759275.1. Classification (NCBI taxonomy): domain Bacteria; kingdom Bacillati; phylum Bacillota; class Bacilli; order Caryophanales; family Bacillaceae; genus Ferdinandcohnia; species Ferdinandcohnia sp. GQ5. The sequence continues at coordinate 41,286 of NZ_JCAXEW010000011.1, read as the reverse complement.
TTTTGTAGAATTCATCATTTGTATCAACCGTATGCCTGATATAGCAAATGTTAAAAGCTGTATCAACTGTTCGTTGAATGGCAATGATTTCTTTCATCGCTTCATCTTGTCGGGCAGGATTTGCCGCATTTTTAAATTTTTCAAGCGCTACATTAAATGATTGCTCTACATCGTCCATGTTCGGGCGGACATACTTAAAGTCATTAAAATTCATAGAAGGTTCCCCTTTTCGCTTAAGAGATTCGTATATATGTATACTCTTACATTGTAAACCACTCCTACATATATTTACCACTCCGAAATATTCGATATTAAATGATAAGTTTCGCTAAATAATCTAGTAAGTTTGTCGATAAAAATAGTAGAATGTTAGAATACACGATTATAAACAACTCGAGTTGTTGCGTATGAAAGTAAAGGTGATATTAATTGGATAAATCGTCATTAATAGGTGTAATACTTGGTTTGATTGCCGTCTTTATAGGTATGGTTTTAAAAGGGGTCCCAATTACAGCTTTGGTAAATCCCGCTGCCTTTTTAATTATTATTTTAGGTACGATTGCAGCAGTAACGATTGCTTTTCCTTCCAGCGAATTAAAAAGAGTACCACAATTATTTGGGATCCTATTTAAAGAAAAAAAGCTGTTAGGTGTCGAAGAATTAATTCCAATGTTCTCAAACTGGGCAACGATTGCTCGTAAAGAAGGGCTATTAGCGCTTGAAGTCAAGGTTGCTGAAGTGGATGACCCTTTCTTAAAAAACGGTTTAAGCATGGCGGTTGATGGACAAAGTGCTGAATTTATTCGCGATGTGATGACAGAAGAATTAGAAGCTATGGAAGACCGCCATTTATCTGGCGCTTCGATTTTCTCCCAAGCAGGAACATATGCCCCAACACTTGGGGTATTGGGGGCTGTTGTAGGTCTGATTGCCGCATTGGGCCATATGGACGATACAAATGCACTAGGGGAAGCTATTGCAGCTGCGTTCGTTGCAACTTTATTAGGGATTTTCACAGGTTATGTACTATGGCATCCTTTCGCAAATAAGTTAAAACAGAAATCAAAGCAGGAAATAAAAATAAAAGAAGTCATGATAGAAGGCGTTTTGTCCGTCCTTGAAGGTCAATCACCTCGAGCAATCGAACAAAAGCTTTCAATGTACCTATCAAACAAAGACCGCGAAAAGGTTTTGACTGAAGGTGAAATGATAGATGGCTAGAAAAAGAAGAAAGAAAAAACACGATGAGCACATGGATGAATCATGGCTGGTACCTTATGCGGATATTTTGACATTGTTGCTGGCGTTGTTTATCGTCCTCTTTGCTGCAAGCAATGTAGATGCGAAGAAATTTAATTCACTCAGAAGTTCCTTTAACAATGTTTTTATTGGAGGGACTTCTGTTTTGGAGTATGAGAGTCCGACACCAGTTGAAATTGATACAGTTGCAATCCAAAATGATAAAGAAAAAGAAAGAGAAAAACAAGAACAAGAAGAATTGAAAGAATTGCAAAAGAAAATTAACGGTTATATCACCGAGAGTGGTTTAGATTTAAGTCTTAAAACGCGCTTAACAGAAGAAGGTTTGCTAGTTACCATTCAGGATGGTGCCTTCTTTAATCCGGCAAGTGCAAAGGTTCGTGCAGAGGATATTAAAATTGCAAGGGAAATTTCTGAGTTGTTAGTTATGGATTCCCCTCGCAATATCATAGTAAGTGGACATACAGATACTATCCCTATTAATAATCATGAGTTTAAAAGCAACTGGCATTTAAGCGTCATGCGCTCCGTTAATTTTATGAGTATTTTATTAGAGAATGAAAAACTTGATCCAAGCCGTTTCAGTGCTCGCGGCCTTGGTGAATATGAGCCCGTTGCGACAAATGACACACCAGAAGGTCGTAGTCTAAATCGTCGTGTAGAAATATTAATCCTGCCAAATGGTGTAGAACAAGAATAAATGCGCAAGTGCCTTAAACAGCCCTGACAAGGTGGGACCCTGATGAGGGCTCAAAGCTAAGCTGAGCATATGTTCTCCGTGGATTATTCTCGTACATTTCTTCTGCAGCAGGTAGAGTAAAGTGACCACTAAGGGCTAGGTGTTTGAGCTGGATTACCATAAGAAAACCCCCGGACCATATCCGTGGGTTTTTCATTACCATATTACCTTCCAATTATCATCAACAGTGGCTTCAATTGTTCCTCTTTTAAGGATATAGTTTGCAATTAACTCGGACATATCAAGTGGAATATCTTTAATAACTGGCTTATCCTTGAACATGACATATTCACCACCACCACCTGCACGATAGTTGTTCATGACAACATCATACTCACCTTCTGGTTGAATGGGTTCACCCTTAAAACTTAACTTTACTACTCTCTCCCCCATAGGCTTTGAAATATCAATTATATATTCAATACCCTCCCACATATCATAATTGTAATGTTGTGGCTTTGGTGTTGCGAATGAAGGGTTGACTGCTGCCTTTCCATTTTCAAGAATAAAATAACTTGCACTTCTTTCTAGTGCAGCTCTTACGTCATCCCCTGTTATCCGAATGACCGTTAACGTGTTCGGATAAATATAATTGGAGACCACGTCTCTCATCGTAATATTTGAAGGAAAACCTTTCGTTATATTATTAAAAAGTGCTGTATTTGAAATCGATACCTTGGCGACATCCATCTGCACCTTGTTAATAAATTCAACAAGCGCATTATCCCTTAAGCGTGCTTTTAAAGGATCATCAATTGTCATATTTCCGATAACTTGACCAATTGGTTTGTCCAACCATTCTTGTGTCGCAACCTCATATTCATTTACTAGTTCAATTGAGCCTTCGTCTGCTTTTTTATCTTTTACGAAAATAAGTTCAGGCCTAGATTCAGAAATGGTCCACTTTTTCTCATTTTTCGTAAGGATTAGGGTAATTTTACCAATTGCCTGACCATTAAAGCTTGGCTGAACAATCGGGATGCCGTTTACTTTCCCGGCAAGTGAACGATGCTGATGGCCAGTTAATAAAAGGTCAACCCCCTCAATCTCTTTACAAATTCGGTACCCCTGATTTTCTCCTGTTATCTTTTCGGTTGGCTCACCGGTTTCCAAATCTGCTTCAAATCCACCGTGGTAGGAAACAATCATCAAATCCGGATTTTCATCATTACGGATTTTCCCCACCCAATATTTTGTTGTTTCAAATGCATCATTAAATGTTAAACCTTTAATATGTTCCGGATTCTCCCAATTCGGGATGTAATGAGTGGTTACACCCAGAATCGCAACCTTTATTCCTTCCTCAAGCTCAACCATGATATATGGCCTTCCAATAAATGGCTCCCCTTCTTCATTTACTATATTTGCAGAAAGCCATGGAAAAGTTGAATCTTTAATCGCCTGCTGTAAAACATCGATCCCATAATTGAATTCATGATTTCCAACAACAACTGCATCATATTTTAAATCATTCAATATTTTAATCATTGGATTTTGTTTATGACGACCTGATCTTACATAATAATAAGTTAAAGGTGTTCCTTGAATTAAATCTCCATTATCAATAACGATAGTATTCCTATTACGACTTCTCTCTTCTTTAATCACAGTTGCAATCTTTGTAAGTCCAAGACCAACAGGCTCATTGTTCCCATAGTTAATTGGAAAAATATTGCCGTGTACATCACTCGTTTCAAGAATGGTAATTGATATCGATTTCATTTTTTTACCTCTTTTGTATAGGGTCAATTTTAGTATACATAATTTTACCAATTTTCGGGGTTAAGAATAATAATCTTTTAACATTAAAGTTTCTCCATTCACCCCTAATTAATGTACCATTAGACAGAAATTGACTACTTTTGTCAAATTTAATATGTTTCTCTTTGCCATTTTGATATAATAATTTTACAGAAAAATGGCAAGGAGAATGTGTTTGAAAATAGAATCTAAAGTTCTAAAAAATAGTCTTGTATATCTAATTATTGTAATTTTACCTACCACAATTGGTAGTATTTTATTTGCGAATTATCATTATAATACGGCTATTATTAACCAAACAGCCAAAACAAAAGAGATGGTAAACTTTCAATCTAGCTATATTGATCGGTTTATTGGAGAAACTTTAGCTAGCACCGAAACTCTTGGGATTGTCTTTGAAAACAAAAATAGTAATGAAGAGATTAAGAACATGCTACATTCAATTCATAAAAAGGATGATCGCTTTTCTGGACTATATTGGGCAAATCCAAACGGTGATATCCTTGTGTCTACTCTCGACTTAGATAATAAAGTGAACATTTCCTATCGCGAATATTTCCAACAGGCGCTTCAAACAAAACGGACAGTCATCTCATCAGGGCATAAAGGAGTAATAACTGGAAGATTTATAGTTACAATCGCCACACCCGTTATTAAATCGAATAAAGTTAAAGGAGTTGTACTCTTTAGCTTACGCCTAGATTATTTAGAAAACGTACTGAAGGTTCTTGCACCAGATGAAATTTTAAGAGTCATCGACCCGATTGGCCAGGAATTAATTACCACTAATTTAGATTCACATTCGATTGATAGCGATATCATTAGTACGGAGCTAGCTAATGTGAATTGGACAGTTGAAGCATGGCCACGAACAACATTATCGAATAAAAAGATATTTATTTTAAACTCAGTGATTTTTAGTGGTATTTTATTGATCCTTACTCATATTCTTTTTCTTCTTGGAAAATATCTTCTTCTCAAACGCCAAACTATTCGTGAGCGAGAGGAAAATGAGTTACAGAAATTAGAATTAGTCGGAACACTAGCAGCAAGTAGCGCACATGAAATAAAAAACCCTTTAACTGGGGTTAAAGGACTCATTCAATTATTAAGTGAAAAACATAAGGATCCGAACGATCAATTTTATTTTTCGGTCATTCAGCAAGAAATTACAAGGATTAATGATATTGTCAATGAGTTCTTAATCCTTGGCAAACCTACCGCAGACAAACGTAAAAGTTATGATATGAATGACATTGTGAAAGAAGTCCAACCCATTATTCAATCTGAAACAAACCTCTATAATGTGGAATTTGATTTACATCTTTCGGAAAAGCCAATGTACATCATGTGCTCAAATGATAATATTAAACAGGTTGTTTTAAATCTATCCAAAAATGCAATAGAATCGATGCAAGCAGATGGTGGCAAACTGTCAATTTCAATTCAAAAAGAGGGAAAATCTTGTATATTATCAATCACTGATACAGGTGTCGGTATTCCAAAACATATTCTTTCAAAGGTGTATACCCCATTTTTTACAAATAAGGATACTGGAACTGGCCTCGGTCTTGTGATTTGTAAAAGAATTGTCAATATGTATAACGGAACAATTAATATTGATAGTGTGGAAGGTAAAGGTACTATAGTTCAAGTACACTTGCCTTTACACGAAGATTAATTAATAACAAACCCACTTTCTCGAAAGTGGGTTTGTTGATGCTTATGGGACTAGACAGTCAAAATAGATTCGATTCTCTTAATCTCTTCAAATCCAAGTACTAGGTCAGTGGCCTTGGCATTTGCTTCAATTTGTTCCGGATTTGTCGCTCCGACAAGTGTACTCGCGATATTGTGCTGTCTTAATATCCATGACAGAGCTAATTCCGGTAAGGTGACACCTAGTTCTGTTGCAAATTCTTCAAGACGATCTAATTTAGTTGAAACAATTCCATTAATGATATTTTTCACCCACGTATTTACCTGTGAGTTTGCTCCCCTACTACCAGTTGGAATCGTACCACCTCTATACTTACCGGTTAATACCCCTTGGGCAAGCGGTGAATATACCACCTGAGAAATTCCATTTTTCTCACAAACTGGTATTATCTCATCCTCGATGTCACGATGGAGCATATTGTATTGAGGCTGATTCACAATAATTCGATCTAATAAATACTTATCTGCAATGGCTACAGCTTCCTGGATTTGAGCTGCACTCCATTCGCTTACACCAACATAAAGAATTTTTCCTTGCCTAATTAAATCGTCAATTGCTCGTAGTGTCTCATCCAGAGGAGTATCTTCGTCATAGCGGTGACAGTAAAACACATCCACATAATCTAGTTCCATGCGTTTTAAACTTGCATTCACCTGTTCAATCACGTGTTTCCTTGATAAGCCTCTATCGTTTGGACCATCACCCATCGGACCATATGCCTTAGTTGCGATAACATATGACTCTCGCGGATATTCTTTTAATGCACTTGCTACGATTCGCTCTGCTTCCCCTCGCTCATACACATTTGCCGAATCAAAAAAATTTATTCCAAGTTCATATGCTTTATGAACGGTTTTCGTTGCCATTGATTCATCAACTGTTTTCCCAAAAGTTAGCCAACTACCCAAACTAATTTCACTAACTTTAAGACCAGAACGTCCTAATCTTCTGTATTTCATGTCATGCCTCCTCCTTCAAGCGAATATTATCTTACTATTAAATTTATCAGAAATTTCAAACAAGGTAAAGCAATTGTTCAATGAAGAAAATGCTGATTTTTGTCTTGATTTACTTAAATTTATTTTGAATTTTCGCTTTACAAAATTGAAAAAAAGGTTTTTTATAGAGTAAAGGATTATATTGATTAAAATTACTTCATCGGTAAGTAACAAAGGGGAAATAAATAAAATGCTCGCAGCAAAAACACAAGCTACAAGTACTGAAAATGACGCGAATAAAACACTTTATGGGATTTTATTTATCATTGGATTTGTCCACATGCTCAATGACTCCATACAAGCGATTATTCCAGCGATGTTCCCAATTTTAGAACAATCAATGGGATTAACGTTTACGCAGCTCGGATTAATATCCTTTGCGTTACAAATTGTATCTTCAGTTGCTCAACCTGTTGTCGGTTGGTATACAGACAAAAAACCAATGCCATTTGCCTTGCCAATTGGATTAACCTCTACTTTTTTTGGAGTCATTGGCCTCGCATTTGCACCTAACTTTTTAACGATCATTCTTTCAGTTCTATTTATTGGAATAGGTTCAGCTATTTTCCATCCCGAAGGGTCCCGTGTTGCCTACATGAGTGCAGGTAACAGACGTGGATTGGCACAATCGATTTATCAAGTTGGGGGGAATTCAGGTCAAGCTCTGGCACCTGTCATTACTGCTTTAATCCTTGTACCACTAGGACAATTTGGGGCCATTTGGTTTTCATTAGTTGCTGCGCTTGCAGTCGGACTACTTATATATATTGCTAAATGGTATTCTAAAACACTAAAAACAGTTGAGCTTCAAAAGAAAGTAAAAAAGGCCATTTCAGCTGCTCCGCGAAACATGAAAGCTGTCAAATTCGCATTAGTTGTTCTCGTGCTATTTGTATTTGCTCGAACATGGTACATGTCAAGCATCACAAATTTTTACTCATTTTATGTAATTGAAAAATATGGTTACAGCATTTCACAAGCACAAATATTTATTTTCTTATTCTTAGCCACAGGGGCCTTAGGAACATTCTTTGGGGGACCATTGGCTGATAAATTCGGTAAACGAAATGTCATCATTGTTTCTCTATTAGGTACAGCACCATTAGCACTGATTCTCCCGTTTGTTGGTCCTCATGTGGCAATCGTGCTCGTTACAGTTATTGGGTTTATGCTACTATCAAGCTTCTCTGTTACTGTTGTCTATGCTCAAGAATTAGTTCCAGGAAAAATCGGAATGATGTCAGGATTAATTGTTGGCCTCGCCTTCGGTATGGGGGCTATAGGCGGCGTTGGGATTGGTGCTATCATCGACGCAATCGGGTTAACACCAACCATCATTATGATGGGCTTCCTTCCATTGTTAGGATTATTGGCCTTCCTATTACCTACTGATCATAAGCTTAATGAGTGGAATAATGCAGGATAACACAATTTTCAGGACGCGTATGCGTCCTTTTTTATTGAGTCTTGGCATAACCTTGCAAATTCCTCTTCCCTTCGCAAAAAAATAAACAATCCATTTTCATGAATTGTTTGGTAGGTTATATTTTTTATGATTGTGATTTATAGCTGACTTTTTGAAGTAAGAAAAATAACATGACTCTCTTTAAAAACTGACGAAAAAGTGAATGGTTTCGTTCTGCTGTTTCTGCTCGTTGATAGATATTTATAAGTTCATCAAGTTCTTGACTACATTCAATTGTTTCATTACTTGTAAACCCCGTACTATTAGCGATAGCAATCATTTCTTCTCTTTTTCTATTAATATCCTCTAATAGTATCTGTTTGTAATCTATACGTCTAGTTTCCAAAACTTCCACTCCTTTATTCACACGTTAGAAAATTCTAACGCCGCATACAACTATCGTATGCCAACCAATACTACCTTTGGTGCATGCTGAGTTGCTACTCTATGAATTATTACAAAATCTACTATTTATGTAAATAGATTCGCAAAAATAGACATTTTTTTCTTAAAAAAATTTACAAATTTGTGTACGAAATCGCTTCCAAGCTGCCATTCAACCTTTTTCGACAATCGAAATAATACAGGAACCGACATAAACTTCAATAGAAAAACCTACAGGAATTCACCCATAGGTTAAAATTTTTCTTATTTAATTCGATCGATATGTGTAACACGGAATTCTTTCGTTTCGAGCTTCCTTTTGATAGCTTGAATCTTATCCTCTCCAAGAGTTCCCGGTAGATTTAGGATAATGCGACGGAGGTATTTTTCACCATTATCCAGAGTTAACATTCCATCTATGTTAACGTCACGGATTAGAGATACAAGATCTTTTATCGCACCTTTATGTTCAATCGTAGCAATTGTTAGTGTATATCCACCTGTCCGCATACCAAATGAATCCTCAAGGACATCCATAACATTAGAATGTGTAATAATTCCAAGAAATTCTTTCTCGGAGTTAAGCACCGCAATAAACGGCAAACGACGAATTGTTAAAAATGTTTTAAAGAAGGAATCCTCATCGTAAACAAATGCATCCTTACTTTCGACAAGGGTAAGAATACTTCCATTTGCATCTCCATTCTTTTCATAGAGGTACTCTAAAATGTCAACTTTATAAATTAAACCTTCAAATGTTGTACCATTTTTTGACAATACCGGCACAGACCGATATCCTGTTTCATTTAAAAATTGAAGTGCTTGTTGGACGGTAAAATCGTCGTTACAATATTTTACATCTGATTTTTCAACAAAATTATAGCGAATTTTCATAGTCTCCACTCCTCTTACAGTAGAAAGAATTCCCAACTACCTATAGTATATGCATCAGAATATTTCTTTTTCCAATGAACAAAAATGTAACATATTTACACTAATGTGTAAAGAATATTCTAAACATTTTGATATAAAAAAGCTTTATGGAAAATACCATAAAGCTCCTTCTATTCCTATTTTGTACCTGTAAACTCTGGGTCTTGGAATGGATGAGCTACCCAACCAGTTGGATCAATAAATAATCGAACTGCTACGACCTCACGATCATCCATTAGTGTGAAAAAGTGTGGTGTGTCAACAGGAACAGAAATAACATCCCCTGCCTCTAATTCAACATCAAAGTAGCCAGTATCGCCACTTCCTTTAATAATGAAAATTCCATGTCCTGCTACGATTGCACGTACTTCATCTTCTGTATGAACATGTACTTGTTCAAATTTCTTTAAAAGCTCATCAAGATTAGGAGTAGCATCGGACAATTCGATGACATCCCATTTTTGATATCCGTTACGCTCACCAAGTGATTTGATTTCTGCTTCGTAAATCGATAGGATTTGATCTTTTTGCTCATCCGTAATTCTACAATTTCCTCTTAATTCCTCTGGTAGTTTGTTAGTATCCCAATGTTCATAAAGGACACCTTGTTCTTCTAAAAATGCTGCTACCTCTTCTTGTCCCTCTAGTCTCTCACCTGTATTACGTAATTTAATATTTGCCATTTTTCTCACCTCGTGAATTTTTTATACCCTTAAAGGGGCTAATGCTAATAGTTTTAAATGATAGCTAAAAAGAAACTCATATGCTTCTAAATGTTTTTTTGCATCAAATGCATTGTTAGCCCAGACAGTGATTCCATGGTTTCGGATCAGTACGGCGCCAAAGTCGCTAGTGACATACTTGCCAAAATTTCTTGCAAGTGTAGGGATATCAGCATCATTTTGGATGATTGGTATTCTAATTTCTGAATCCACATCCCATAAACCAAGCGCTTTAATAATTTCCTGCCCCTTGAATACAACTTCTCCTTTGTCAGCATATAGTTCAGAAATGACATTATTATCAACTGTATGAACATGAAGACTACAACCTGCATTTGTTTTGTTATAGATTTCAACATGCAGAAGTGTTTCTGCCGAAGGCTTCAAGTGAGTAGGAGTAACTGGATAACCTGCTTCATCCACTAATAAAAAGTCCTCATCAGTTCTTTTCTTTTTATCTTTGCCACTTGCTGTAACAAGAAATGTGATAGGATTGTCGGATACTTTTATGGAAAGATTTCCACTTGTCCCCATAAACCAATCACGCGCTGCAAGTTCATCTTTTATATCTGCAAGCTCTGTCCATTGCTTAATTCGAAGCATTTGTTAGAACCTCCTTTTTTAGAATCTCTATTACATCAAAAAAGGAATGGAATGAAGAATGATTAATTCCAAGTTCTTCACATTTTTGGACAAGAAAATCTCTAGCAATGACCTTGTCTCCAAGTTTAGCCGCTTGAAGATCTGTAATGGAATCACCAATAACGATCTTAAAATCGTCCTGATTTGCAAACTTACGAATCAACGTTGGCTTGCAACAGCCACACTCGTTTGTGCACTCATCATCACAAGTGTATGGCCATACAATCTTTATTTTTTCATTTGTAAAATCGGATCTGTTACAGTAAATTTGCTCTTTTGGAACGAGTCCGTCAAGCAATGGCTCTACAAAAAAATCAATCCCACCGCTGACAATGTATAAGGGAATTTCCTCTTCTTTTGTAAACGCAACAAATTCCTTAAATCCTTCTCGTATTTCTGCATGGTTGAGTATATAGTCTGTAATTTCCTTACGCGATGCTGATGGTAAAAGCGCAAACATTCTACTCACTCCCAACTGTATCGGGATTGTTTGTAAGAGAACTTGGTCCTTGATCTCCTCCCATGCAGGGGGAGCAAATCTTTTCATGATGGCAATAATGTTATCAGTATTCGTGATTGTACCATCAAAATCACAGAAGATAATTGGTTTATTCATTTTTATACCTCTTTATATCCCCATAATTCAATTGCCTTTTTAAGCTCAGGGCTATTTTTTGCAAATTCAATAAGTGTCTTTCCACCTAGTACTGCATCAACTGCAGCATTAAAGGCTATTCCGCCCCCAATTGCACCATCAGGATGTCCGTGAACACCGCCACCGGCATTGATGACACTATCTTTTCCAAAATCATTGATTAGTAGTGGCACTAGGCCTGGATGGATTCCGGCTGAAGGAACAGGAAATGTTGGTTTAAATACCTCATCATTTTTTGTTAACTCTTCTGCAATTGCTAGTGTCTGTTCTCTTTCAAGCGCAACACTACCATATGGTGAAGGGAACAAGACAAGATCTGCCCCAGCATATCTAAGTAATTTTCCTAGTAATAGCTTATTAGAAAATCCGTAAAACTCAGAAGGAGTGAGTGTCCCACTTACAGCTGGATGGGCCATAATTGGTATTGAAATTTGCGGGTCTTCTGCTAAACTTTGAAGTACATCAATTCCGTAAGCAAAAACATTAAACAATAGTAGGTCAGCACCTAACTCTACTGCCTTCCTAGCTTTTTCCCTTAATTCGAATGTTCTTCCGGTTAAGTTTACAGCGTAAAGTGCCCGTTGTCCGGTTTCTTTGAACACATCTTCAAGTACCTTTTTCCCTTCAGTGATTCTTGTTTCCAAAGGTGTTAACGTGTTCTCAAAGAGTATTTCATCATCCTTGATGATATTCACACTACCGAGTGCCTGCTCACGAAGCTGATCCTTGAGATAGGCTATGTCTCTTCCAATGACCCCTTTAAAAATACTCATTACCAGCGGTCTATTATATACTCCAAGTTTTGCACGAATGCCTTCAATTCCAAATTTCGGACCAGGGAATGTGGATTTTAATTCACTAGAAAACTCCAAATCTAATAGTTTAACTTCCCCATCCAAGGAAAGCTTACCAAAGGTAGTTGTTAAAACAGCTGGTAGGTCTGCACTAAAATTAGCGCTTGGGTATGCTATTCTAATAATTCCCTTTTTTACTTGCTTTCCTAAATATTGACTTGCTCTGTTGTCTGAATCTAAATGCTCGACACTTATTACTATACCTTTATGCTTTTTAAGTTGGTTTTGTTCTATTTTTGGTAAATTTGTCCAAGAGCCGATTGTTAAGCCGAGTGCGATACCTTCAGCTTTTTTCACTAAGTTGTCCCCGGTGTCATGCACCAAATACGTAGCAATCACTTCACTCATTTTTCAACCCTCATTTCAAAATGTTCCATAAGACGAAAAAAACCTCTTCATAAGAAGAGGTTAGCAAACTAACATCTTCTTATCTCTCAGCTTAATGCTGCAAGAATTAGCACCGTGCTTACAATTTGTAAGTCGGTTGCCGGGCTTCACTGGGCTAGTCCCTCCACCTGCTCTTAATAAGAAAATAGATTCTATTATTATATTGAGCCATGTTTTAAGTAAGCTCAATCTAAATTTAATTTTTACGAAATTGAATTTAATTAGGATTATGACAGGAATTATTTTTCTTGTCAAACATTTTTTAACTTTTAAATTTTAATGGTTATTTAAACAAGTTTAGTTTTTTAATTCGATTTGCAGCTTCAACAAGTCTATTTTCGTCAGTTAAAAGACCAACACGTACATATCGATCGCCATATTCACCAAAGCCGATTCCTGGTGCTACAGCAACATGAGCTTTTTCTAGTAATAGGTCTGCAAAACTAACTGATGTGTAACCTTTAGGTACAGGTAACCATGCGAAAAATGAGCCTTCAGGTGCGTTCACATCCCATCCGATGTCTTTTAAGGCACCAATGAATGCATTCCGTCTTGATTCATATTTGTCTACTAATTCTTTTACACAGTCCTGTGACTCGGTCAGTGCGGATGCAGCTGCTACTTGAACGGGACTGAACAAACTCACGTACATATGGTCTTGAATTAGATTTATTGCTTCAATTACACTTGGGTTTCCAACCGCAAAGCCCACTCTCCAGCCTGCCATATTATAGGTTTTTGAAAGTGTGTATATTTCAATACCGATATCTTTGGCACCTTCAACTTCCAAAAAGCTGATCGGCTTTTTCCCCTCATATCCAATCGCACCATATGCAAAATCATGTACCACACAAATATTATGTTCTTTCGAAAAAGAAATTGTATCTTCAAAAAATTCTTTCGTTGCAATAGCCCCTGTTGGGTTATTCGGGTAATTTAAGAACATTACCTTTGCTTTTTCAAGCTTTTCTGAATCAATTTCTGTGTAATCTGGTAGAAAGTAATTCTCTTCTTTCAGAGGCATATAGGCCATTTCAGCTCTTGCAAGCTCAACACCTGACCAATAGTCTGGATAACCAGGGTCAGGTACTAATGCAACATCCCCAGGATTTAATAGACATTGTGGAATCTCTACCAATCCAGCCTTTCCACCAAATAAAATCGCGATTTCTGTTTCAGGGTCAAGTTCAACACCATATTCACGTTGGTAAAATTCTGCCGCTGCCTTCTTTAAGAATGTATGGCCACGAAATGGAGAATACTTATGAAATTTAGTCTGATCGGCAGCCTTTTTAAGAGCTTCAACAATATGTTGAGGTGTTGGTTGGTCAGGATTCCCCTGACCTAAATTTATTACATCATGCCCTTGGGCAACTACATTGTTCACCTTAGCTACAAGAGAAGCAAAAAACTGTTTCGGTAATTTTTGCAGGGTTTCAGATTGTTGGAAATTTTTCATATCTACACCTTCTTCAAAATACTTGAAATACTAACCAAAAATAATATATTGTTAGAGTTAACTTGTAAAGTATTATTTTCACTGGGAGGATACCAAATGAATCTTAAAATTGCTTGTATACAGTATGATATTCAATTCGGTAAACCGCAAGAGAATTTTGCCCAAATTTCTAAAGAAATCGAAAAGACAATGAATCAGGACAAACCTGATATTATCATCCTTCCAGAGCTTTGGACGACTGGATATGATTTAACAAGATTAGATGAAATTGCAGATGAAAATGGCGATGAAACAAAAACGTTTATAAAAACCTTAGCAAAACAATACTCTGTAAATATTGTAGCAGGCTCTGTAGCCAAAAAGACGGAGCAAGGTGTGACAAATACGATGTTTGTCTTTAATCGAGACGGAGAATTGCTAAGTGAATACAGCAAACTACATTTATTCAAGCTAATGGATGAACATTTGTATTTAAAGGCCGGTGAAGCAAAAGGCGATTTCATAATTGAAAATGTACCAGCAGCTGGTGTGATTTGTTACGACATTCGCTTCCCAGAATGGATTCGTGCACATACAACAAGTGGCGCAGAAGTTTTATTCGTGGTAGCAGAATGGCCACTTCCTCGCCTTGAGCATTGGCGAACATTACTCCTTAGTCGAGCGATTGAAAATCAGTGCTATGTTGTTGCATGTAATTGTGTTGGAAGTAATCCTAATAATGAATTCGGAGGTCATTCGATGGTTATCGACCCTTGGGGAAACATTATTGCTGAAGCAGGTACTGAAAGCACAACTCTAGTTGGAGAAATCGACCTTAGCAAGGTAAAAGAGGTGAGAAAACAAATTCCTATCTTCCAGGATCGTCGTCCTAATTTTTATCATTCATAGAAATAAAAATATATTGACAATTATGTACATTCGTTGATATCATTCTCTTCAGTATCAACATATAATAGAATATCAATTAATTTGATCTCTTATCAAGAGTAGGCAGAGGGACTTGGCCCGATGAAGCCCAGCAACCGACCGTAAATCCATCGCAAGGTGAGGCGCTATTTTTTAGCGCTGGGGAAACCCACAAGGCACGGTGCTAATTCCAGCAGGAAGTGAATAACTTTATTCAGTCATGCTTAAAACCAGACTGAATAAAGTTATAGCCTCCGGCGGATGCAACAGATTTTCAAAGGTAAATTTTCGAGCAAGCTCGAAAAAATCTGTGCGCAAATTCGCTGAAGGCTCATTTGATCTTCTTGGCAGATAAGAGGTGCGAAGCCGTGTCTTCAAGCCTCTTTCAATGAAAGAGGCTTTTCCGTTTTTAGAAAAGCCTCCAAACTATTAAATAATACTTCTGGAGGAATATAAATATGTCAATTTCATATCAATCGATTTACGAACCATTAACAGAAAGCACTGCGGTGGCATTGGCCATTCGTTTAGGTTTGTTTGAAGAAGGAACATTTTTAAAATGCAGAGAAATTGGGGATGGAAATTTAAATCTAGTTTTCCATATCACCGAAGAAGAAGGAAATGGCATTATTATTAAGCAAGCTTTACCATATGCAAAGGTGGTTGGTGAAAGCTGGCCATTATCTTTAAAGCGAGCAACAATTGAAGCAAATGCATTATTAGCAGCAGCGGATTATGTGCCAACTCTTGTACCAAAGGTTTATTATTCTGATGAGATTCTAGCTATTACTGTGATGGAAGACCTCTCCCACTTGCAAATCTCAAGAGCAGGTCTCATTGAAGGTAAAAACTTCCCGCTTTTATCTGAGCATATTGGAACATTTTTAGCTAAAACATTATTTTACACTTCAGACTTTGGACTAGAGCCATCGAAGAAAAAAATATTGGTTCAAAAATTTATAAATCCTGACCTTTGTAAAATTACGGAGGATCTTGTTTTTACAGATCCATTTTTCGATATCGATACAAATAGTTTCGAAGAGGAATTACAGAATGATGTTGAACAAATTTGGGCTGACCAACCGCTGAAGCTTGAAATTGCAAAGTTAAAGCAGAAGTTCTTAACTCAAGCAGATGCTCTATTACATGGCGATTTACACACAGGAAGTATATTCGCTAGTGAAACTGAGACGAAAGTTATTGATCCTGAATTTGCCTATTTTGGCCCACTCGGTTTTGATATCGGGCAATTTATTGCAAATCTATTATTAAATGCAATTTCAAGAGATTCTGAGTACCGTGAGCCATTATACGAACATATCAAAAGAACATGGGAAGTGTTTTCCTGGACTTTCTCAGACCTTTGGAAAAATGAAGCGGTTGAACTTTATCGTGATACGGAAGGTTATTTGGAATATGTTCTTGAGCAAACTTTTGAAGATGCAATTGGTTTTGCTGGCTGTGAAGTGATACGTCGAACAATCGGCCTTGCACATGTTGCTGACTTAGATGGCATTGAAAGCATTGAACAAAAAATCGCAACTAAACAGCATGCACTACGTTTAGGAAAAGAATTAATAAAAGAACGCAAGTCAATCAAGGAACTTGGAACTCTACGAAACTATGTAGAAAAAACAGCTAAGGAGTGACAACATGACATACACAAAAAAAGTTCCTCAATCTGTTCAGTGGAATGAAACACATATCAAACTATTAGATCAAACAAAGCTTCCGTTGGAAACTGTATTTATCGACCTTTTTTCAATTGAGGATGTTTGGGACAGTATTACCACATTAAAAGTCCGTGGAGCTCCAGCAATAGGAATTACTGCTGCGTTTGGTTTAGCATTGTCTGCTCAAGGCTATGATGTAACATCCATACAAGAATTCAAGGAAAGACTCCAAAAAGATAAAGAATACTTAGGAAGCTCACGCCCTACCGCTGTAAATCTAATTTGGGCATTAAACCGTCTAGTTGCAAGTATCGAAGCTTCAAAGTCAGTGAATGAAGCAAAAACAACACTTGTCCATGAGGCGATTCGAATTCAAGCAGAAGATGAAGGGGTTTGCCGCCAAATTGGTGAATATGCACTTTCTCTATTCAAAGATGGATTCAAGGTGTTGACAATATGTAATGCGGGTTCAATCGCAACAGCACGTTATGGAACTGCACTAGCACCTTTCCATCTTGCTGCACAACAAGGAATTAATCTATCAGTCTATGCATCTGAGACAAGACCAGTATTACAAGGTGCTCGGTTAACAACTTGGGAGCTACTTCAGTCAGGAGTGGATGTAACACTCATTACGGACAATATGGCCGCCCATACAATTTTGGAAAAAGGCATTGATGCGATCATTGTAGGTGCTGATCGAATTACAGCAAATGGGGATACTGCCAATAAAATAGGAACCTTTAATTTGGCGTTATTAGCAAAAACATTCGGTATTCCATTTTATGTCGCGGCACCTCTTTCTACGTTTGACGTGACATTGGAAAGTGGAAAAGAAATTCCGATTGAGGAACGAAATCCAGAAGAAGTGACTCATTTGGGTGGTGTTCGCGTCGCTCCAAAAGAAGTAAAAGTATACAATCCTGCGTTTGATGTTACACCAAATGAACTGATTACAGCCATTATTACGGAAAAAGGAATTTTACAAGGCGAGCTAAGAACGGAAATCCAGCAGGTGTTTGAAAGATAATAGATTATAAGAAAATCCAGTGTGAAGGCACACTGGATTTTTTGATTTGAAAGATCTTTAAAACACGCCTTCCAATTCCAACAATTTTTCTTTTAAATCTGTTCGTGTACCAGAGTATCCCGTCAATGACTTGTCTTTTCCAATTACACGGTGGCATGGAATTACAATCGGAATTGGATTTTTCCTGTTGGCTTGTCCAACCGCACGAACGGCTTTTGGATTATCAATGGCATCCGCAATATCCGCGTAACAGCGAGTTTCACCGTATGGAATATTTAAAAGTTCATTCCACACCTGTTCTTGAAACACTGTACCACGAAATTTAATTGGGAGGCTGAATATCTTTCGTTCCCCGCTAAAATATTCCTCAAGCTGATTTTTAATTTTAACGATAGTAGCATCGTCCGGAGCATTGGAAGCATTGTACTTTTTATTTGCCACTTCCCAGTCCTCTTCAGAGAGTGAGATGTCAACTAATTCCATTCCGTGGACAAGGATATAAATAGTTCCAAATATATCGGTATTCATTTCACTATATTTATACATCGCGCAGAACTCCCTTCTCTACTTTTATTTTACAAAACCCTGAAACATTTTGGAAATCCTATATTTTCTAAATAGAAAGCCAGTGCTTTGATTAGTGCACTGGCCTGTCCGCCTTATAGTTTGAATTTAGTAATCATGGTGTTTAGTCTATTTGCTAAATGAGATAACAGCTCTGAATGGTCAGAAATTGTTTCCATCGTACTCGTGGTCTGTTGAACAGAGGCAGACGTTTGCTCAACTCCAGCTGCTGACTGCTCTGAAACCGCAGCAATATTGTCAATCGATACATTCATTTCCACCGTATTACTTGTAATTGTATCAAGATTTTCAGAAATCGTTTGGATACGCTTAACCATGTCTGTAACGGCATCATAAATATCCTTAAACGTTTGTCCAGTTATTTGAATTTGTTTGGACCCTTCATCTACCTGGCTGTATCCATTTAATAAAACCTGAGCAACTGAATTTGACTCCTTTTGAATGCTATTTACAATTTCAGTAATGTCTTTAACTGAATGAGATACTTGTTCAGCTAATTTCCGGACCTCATCTGCAACAACTGCAAATCCTCTTCCATGTTCTCCTGCTCGTGCTGCTTCAATTGCTGCATTAAGTGCCAACAGATTCGTTTGATCTGCAATATCTCGGATGACCTTAACAAGGGTAGATATTTGTTTTGTTTGTTCGTCTAGTCCTTTTACCTTTTCGACGGAAAATTGCATGATGTTGTTTATTTTATTCATTTGCTCTGTTGAGGCACTCATATATTCATGGCCCTTTTTCGTCATATCCAATACGTTTTGTGACGACTCATTGATTTGGATTCCACTTTGATTTGCTGTCTTAATTTTCTCAGCATAATCATCCATCATTTTAGCTAATTGTGTAGAGGAGTTAGCCTGCTCTTCAGCCCCTGTTGATAACTCTTGGACGGTAGACGCAATTTGCTGGCTCGCTGCTTTCACTTCACTTGACGAGATCATTAATTCGGAACTCTTTGTAGTTACTTGCTCGGAAACCGTTGTAATTTCGCGAATCATCGACCGAAGGCTTTCATTCATTACGTTCAATGACTTGCTGAGCAACCCTATTTCATCATGTCCTTTCACTTGAATGACATCGACATTTAGGTTACCCTCTGCAATTCGATTCGAAATTCCAATCAATTTTTTAAGCTGCTTTCCAATATTTCTACCGATTATCACTAGGCTTAAAATAGCAATTATCGTCGATATGACTATTGAAACAAGTAAAACAATAGCCGTTCCAGTTACATTCGAATTTGCTACTGTAATGGCACGTTCACTTTTTACTTTCATGTTCGCTCTCATCTGATCCAATTGTCTGACAGTATCTTTAATTATTTGTTCAGCTTCCTTACTAGCTTCTATTGAACTAAGCTTATTTGCCGAGACAACCGCTGGAAAAACTTTCTCATCAAATAAAGTGGTGAGCTTTTGCTTATTTTCTCCAACCTTGTTATAATGCTGAAGCTCTATAGTTGTTAGAGAAGGCTTAAGTTCATCAGATAATTTGTCATATCGTTTACTTAAATCTTGAAATGCTGTAACGTGTTTTCCATTACTATCTTGTATGTAAATACTAATCTCGCTTCCTAGCTGGTTGAAAACACTAGCAATTTCAGTAATCATTATGGATTGCTCGCCGCTTTTTTTCACTTCTTTCATTTCATTATTTACTTGATGCAGCTGTACAAAAATGACTAATGCCGATAAACAAAATAAAAGAATGGTAATCGTAAATGCCACTCCATATTTATTACCAATCTTCAAATTATGCCACCATGCTGCTAGTTTTGTTGGTAACTTTCTATGTTCGTTCTTTTCCCGTTTCTCCCTTATTGACCCCTTCAAGAGCCTACCCCCTTGTTTACTTCTTTTCTCTATTTTAGATCTTTCGACAAAATCTCTGTTTCGCTATTCTTTATTATAGTAGAAATTGTCGGACTTTGGAATGAATTCTGAGAATTAAACTAAGGAATATTCACTTGTATTTGGTGCAAGTAGCCTCATGTGGTAGAATATATTAGTTAATCATAGTGTTTTTAAAATAAGGAGTAAAAAAATGAATATTGTTGTAAGTACGTTAAATGCAAAGTATATCCATACAAGTCTGTCGATTCGATATTTAAAGGCTTTTGCAGCACCTGAATTTGATGTTACACTCGCGGAATATACAATTAAGGACCCTGCAATGAACATCGTTACTGACTTGTATCGAAAAAAGCCGGATATTATCGGCTTTAGCTGTTACATTTGGAATATCGAAGAAACGATTAAAGTCATCAAAATGCTAAAAAAAATAAATCCGGAGCTAATCATTATCCTTGGCGGCCCTGAGGTGACTTATGATGTTCATGAATGGCTTGAGCGCATACCCGAGGTTGATTACATTGTCATGGGTGAAGGAGAGGAAACTTTTAAAGATCTACTGACTGCGATTCGTGATAATGAAAGTAAAGATGACATCAGTGGTGTCGCTTTCCGTAAAGAAGATCGTTTGAAAATCAATCCACAACGAAATAAGCTCAATCTTAAAGAATTACCATCACCTTTTCGGTTTGAAGAAGACCTCGAACATTTATCAAAACGAGTGACTTATATTGAGACAAGTCGTGGATGTCCATTTAATTGCCAATTTTGCCTTTCCTCCATTGAAGTTGGTGTCCGCTATTTTGATCGTGAAAAAGTTAAAGATGACATTCGTTTCTTAATGGACCATGGTGCTAAAACCATTAAATTTGTTGACCGCACCTTCAATATTAGCAGAAGCTATGCGATGGAAATGTTTCAGTTTTTAATTGATGAACACCGTCCAGGTACTGTTTTTCAATTTGAAATTACAGCAGACATTATGAGACCTGAAGTCATTGACTTTTTAAATAAGAATGCACCTGCTGGGCTGTTCCGATTTGAAATCGGGGTTCAATCAACAAATGATTTAACAAATGAATTGGTTAAACGCAAGCAAAACTTTACAAAGCTGCAGCGGACTGTAATGATGGTCAAAGAAGGCGGAAAAATCGATCAGCATTTAGATTTGATTGCCGGTCTACCTGAGGAAGATTATCAATCCTTCCGAAAAACATTTAATGATGTGTTTGAAATGCGTCCCGAGGAGCTTCAGCTTGGCTTTTTAAAAATGCTTCGTGGTACAGGAGTACGAATCACTGCAGCACAGCACGATTATATCTATATGGATCACTCACCTTATGAGATTCTAGGAAATAATGTTTTGAGTTTTGAGGATATAACAAGAATTAAGCAGGTAGAGGATGTACTTGAAAAATATTGGAATGACCATCGAATGAACGAGACGGTGGAGTTTTTGGTTACTCATAGTTTTGAGACACCATTTGATTTCTTCCAAGACTTTGGTACGTATTGGGATGAGCGTGGATGGTCTCGAATTGGTCACCAGTTAGAGGATTTATTCAAGCGGCTCTATGAATTTTTACAAGCGACAAACCAATATCAGCTCCCGGTTATAGAAGCTATCATGAAATATGATTATTTAAGAAATCAAAAATACAAGCCACGTAAACCTTGGTGGGAAGACCTTGTAAGTAAGCAAGATCGTGCAAACTTCTATCAGGAGATTGTGGAGGAACCGACTGCTCTAGGTGAGGAATTCAGCAGACTAGAACTTCAAGAAAAAGATTTATACAAGCATACAGTTGTTGAAAAAATACCATTTGACCTTGAGACTTATAAACAAACAGGTGAGATCAAATTACAAGATACGTATTTACTCGTTTATTTTGATCCGATTGAAAGACAAGCAAAAGTGTATTCTCGAAAAGTTTCATAAGAAAGAGTCAGCCTGGCTGACTCTTTTTTCCTTTTTTGAGGACTATTCGCCAGTGCTGTTTCCTTTTTTGGAATTACGATTTGCACCCTTCATTGGATTTTCATAATCTGCTTCTGCTGAAAATTCTGAATCAGGCATACTTTCTTTTGGTGTAAAATTACTCTTTCTTGCTGCATCAAACTTCACTTTACGTTTCATCGTTTTTACCCCCTTTTCATCTGTAGTTTTTACCGTGAATGTCATCTACATAGGTGGTAAAATACACCTCTTTCTAAACCTTACATTTTATAAATTTCTGGTTGTTGCAAACACTATAGAAAATAGATAGGTGAGGTGTATAAGATTGACAAAAGAGAAAAAACAATCAGAAGAGATTGAATCACCAATTTTAGACGAAACGATGCCCCATCAAATTTCAGCTCCATCCTTTAAAGGTACTGGAATCAAAATGGAGGAACCATTTGTTAACGAACATGGAGTGGTCATAGGCGATAGTCTTTATGACTCCCCCCATTCACCATTGAATAATTGGAGCGATGAAGTGGATCCAGAAATTATGGCCGGAGACCAGTGGGTACATCCAACAAACGATATCGGCTGGAATACAACCGAGAATCGTGAATTACTTGAAAGTAAAAAACAACCTAAAGGAGTTCCATTCATGCATCCATCAAAAGACACTAGCTATGGAAACGACTAAATAGAAAAAGCGAACGATATTAAAAAAGAGCACCCGAATTGAACTGACCCAAATAAGTTAGACACATATTTTAAGCAACTTTTAAGACTTGAGTTCGATATTCTACAGGACTCAAGTCTTTTAATTTTGCCTTTATTCGTTTGTGATTGTAATAGTGAATATAATCATCTAATTCCTTTTCAAAATGTTCTATACTGTCAAATTCCTGTAGATAAAGGAGTTCGGACTTTAATAAGCCAAAGAAGTTTTCCATGACCGCATTGTCCAAACAGTTTCCCTTTCGGGACATACTCTGCGTAATTTGGTACTGTTCTAATGTCTTTTGATATTGTCTCATTTGATAATGCCAGCCTTGATCTGAATGAAGAATCACTTGATCTCCTGGTTGAATACTTTCTATTGCTTGGTTTAACATTTCACCCACTAATTTATAAACAGGACGTTTCATGACATTATAAGCAATGATTTCACCATTACACAAATCAAGTACTGGAGAGAGGTAACGCTTTTCACCGAATAGGTGGAATTCCGTCACATCAGTTACCCATTTTTGATTCACTTTCTCTGCCGAAAAATCGCGATTTAGGATGTTAGGAGCAACTTTTCCCACATTTCCTTTATAAGAACGGTACTTTTTCATTCGGACTAAGCATAGTAAGCCCATATCATTCATTAAACCATTGATGGTTTTTTTATCGTGTTTAAACCCTCGTTTCTCTAGTTCTATCGTGATCCGACGGTGTCCATAACGACCCTTATGTTCATGAAATATCTCTTTAATACTTTCTTTAACGTTCGCATACTTATCAGGTTGGTTTAATCTTTTCTCCCAATAATAATACGTACTACGTTTAATGTCAGCGACTTCAACAAGATCCACAACTTCATACTTATGCTTTAGTTCAAAAATTACTTGCGCTTTGATTTTGTTTGTAACTTTTCTTGCATTTGAACTAAAGCATTCAACTTTTTTAAATAGGCGTTCTCCATTTCTAAACGTTCAATTTTCGCTTGTAGTGCTTCAACTGATCCTTCAACTGGTGCTAACTTCTTTGATTCTTTTTCCATAGATGGACGCCCCTTTTTCTTCACTTTAAGGGCATCCAATCCTTTGGTTTCAAGCTTCACTTTCCAAGTAATTATGGTACTGGGAGATGGAATATTGAAAATAGCAGCTGTTTCATATAGAGATGTCCCTTGTTCGTTCATATATTTTAGTACGTCTAGTTTAAACTGAACAGTATAGTTTGTATAGCTTTTTATTAGCCCTTTTCCACCATGATATTGATACTGTAAAACCCATTTTTTTATTGTGCTTTTAGATATTCCAAACATTTTACTAAGATACCCATATCCACCCTCATTATTTAAGTACCTTTGGACAACTTCTAATTTCTTTTCTATTGTAAATTTAGCCATAAAAACACCCCGTAAACGTTAGATTAGAGTGTCTAACATTTACGGGGCAGTTCAAATCGGTGCTCTTTTTTATTATCCAATTATTAGTCTCTCTTTCGGGTAGTGGTAATTTACATCCTTTCCTTTCTTTCCGATAATGAAGATAAAGTTTAAGATACCTACCCGTCCGATAAACATTAATAACATAATCAGTATTTTTCCGAAATTACTTAAATCTGGCGTAACCCCCATTGATAAACCACATGTACCAAAAGCAGATGCTACCTCAAAGAATATTTCCGTAAAAGTAAAGTCCTCAGTAATACTTAATAAAAATACAGAAATAAAGCAAGTAAAAAAAGCAAAAATCGTGACTATAAGTGATTTTCTAATATCGTCTTCATGAATTTCACGTTTGAAGATTTTAATATTCTTGTTTCCCCTTGCAAAGTGATATAAAAACAATATATTTATTGCAAATGTCGTGGTACGAATTCCTCCACCAACAGAGCTGGGCGAAGCTCCAATAAACATCATGGCACCCAGAAACAGTAATGTAGGCTCCGAAAATTGATTTACATCCATTGTTGCAAGACCAGCACTTCTAGTTGTTGTCGATTGAAATAAGGCATAGAAGAAGGTTTCATGCCAGTTCATTCCTTTAAAGAAATGATTAAATTCCAATAGTAGAATCATTATCGTACCAAAAACAACTAAGGATAAAAATGTAACAGTCGTAAGCTTCGTGAAAAGTGAGAATCGATATCTTCCTTGTTTTTGAAAAAGAAAATCCTTGATTTCGACTAAGACTGGGAAACCAATTGCGCCTAAAATGATTAGTATAATTGTAATAAATTGGACGAAATAATCGTTTGCATAAGGCACTAAAGAGGTCCCTGTAATATCAAACCCTGCATTCGTGGTCGCACTAACTGCGGCAAAAATACCCTGAATAAAAGCTTCCTGCCAGGTATCAAAAAACTGCATAAAATAAAGACCTAAAATCATGCTTCCAAACAACTCAATAATAACCATAATAATAATAATTTGTTTAAGAAGATTTACTAAACCTGATAACTGTGATTGATTCTGATCAACCATAATTAATCGTCTTTCACGAAGACCAATTTTCCGACGAAATAATAACCAAATAAAAGTACCCATTGTCATAATTCCAATCCCGCCAACCTGTAAAACGAAAATCAAAATAAAAATACCAGAAACGGTATATGTATCTTTGACTGAAATTACACTTAATCCTGTTACACTTACTGCACTTGCAGCTGTGAACAACGTATCAATGAAGTCGACCTCCACCCCTTCCTTAATAGCAAAAGGAAGACTAAGTAATATAACGGAAATCGTAACAGCCAATAGATAGAATGCAAAAATTAATTGAGCTGGAGAGAGATCGTTGAAATACAAATTTAATTTTTTCCACATTTTTATGTCACCCTAACCTAATTGCGAAATCTATTCCTTTATATTAAAGAATTACTTACCATTTTAAAAGTCTTTTTTGTGTAAACGAACGGTCAACTAAAAAGGCTTTTGTCTTGATACTTTTCCGATATGATGATTAGTATGCATTTCCAGTATTGAAATTAATTATATTCTCATACTAAACATACAACGAATTAAACGTTGTTTATATCTAAAAAGGAGTGAGTTAAATGGCTAGAAGTAGTAATAAATTGCTTGTTCCTGGAATTGAACAGGCTTTAGATCAAATAAAGTTTGAAATAGCCCAAGAATTCGGTGTTAAGCTTGGTTCAGATACAGCATCACGATCAAATGGTTCTGTAGGCGGCGAAATTACAAAACGCCTCGTTTCCCAAGCACAACACCAATTAAGAGGCGGAGAATAATAACTTCATAAAATGGACGAAGCCGAGGCAAATTTGCCTCGGCTTTTAATCGTCATCATCGTCATGCTTTCTGTCTTTGCCACGATTGTTATTTTCTTTTTTATCCCATCTATCTTCTTTATCCCGTTTTTTTTCTTCCTTCTTACGTGGCTTTTTTTCCCAATTTTCTTCTTGTTTTTGCTTCTTCTTTTCCCACTTCTCTTCAATTTTCTCTAATTTTTTTTCTTTTAAGTGGGCTGGCATATTGGAGTTTTCAATATTGTTTTTGACTTTTTCTTTTATCTGTTCTTTTTTCTCTTTTAGTTCTTCCTTAACTTCTTCAGCCTGTTGTTTTTGATTGTTTTTAAATTTGTTTATCTCTTTCTGCTCATATGCCTTTTTCTGTTGATTCTTTTTCTCTTGGCGAACAGGCTGTACTTTCTTTTCTTGTACTGGTTTAGGAACTTTATCTTTTTCAATTAGCAGTTTCCCCGTCGAGATCCCCTTTTCTTGTGCAGCTTTCCTTGTTTCAACCGTACTTGTTATTGAGGTAACTGCAATTTGTTCCTTTTTATATTCTTTTTTTATTTCTTCAATACCTTGCTCAAGTTCACGGTCTATTTTTGTATCATGCGAGTCCGTCACAACTGTGGTAATTAAAACTTGCTTACCGTCCTTGAGATAGCCACTATTTTTACTATGTTCAATGATTTCTTCTGTGATTGAGTCTAACGTGCTATTTTTCCAATCTGGAATGGATTCAAGCAGTTTTTTCGCCTCGTCATTTAAAGCTTCTAAGCTTATGACTTGTAGGTTTTCGTCTAATCCAACTTCAAAGCTTGGATTAATATCGATGGACATGTATGCATACACTTCATTACGCGTTGAAAAAGGAATAAATAAAGATAAAAATAAAATTGCAACTAAAGAACTTACTAACGCATAACGCCATTTCCTTACCTGAAAAAACCGCGGCTTTGAAGCATTCCTTACCCGCACGTCGATTGGAAAACAGGCTATTTCTTCGCCAATTTCATAGCTCTTTTTAGTATGTTTGGCTTTTACGAACTCACCATCAGGGGTTAGCATCGTAACATAATCATCGTTCACATCCATAACGATCCCCTTTTTCAACTCTCGAGCACCCCTTTTAGATAATCTTTTAAATAGACATAGTCGCTAGATAAAATGATTGCCATTGCAATAATGTATTTTCGATTTCTCTCTATCGTTTTACGACTAACTGAAACCTTTGATTCTAGCTGCTTAATTGGAAGGTGTTTCTTTTCAAACAGCGTCTCCATCAGCTCTGCATTTTCTACAACGGCCTTTGATACCATAATAGCATTTTGTCTAGCATCTGCATGTTTTGGCGAAATTTCAAGGAGCTCTTGAAATGACAAACCAAATTCCTGCAATACCTGATGAAAATGGAGAATTTCCTCTTTTCTCTGTTCTTGCTCCACTTTCCTTTGATAATCGTCAACAGATAGATGAGCCTCGAGCTTTGATTGAGCTCCTTCCTCATCTGTTTCACCATTAGAGATAAAATTTATATTGCGTACTCGTGCTTCTTTACGAATGTAGTCAATTACTCGTCGTTTAATGAGAAGTTCACTAAACGATAAAAAGGAGCTCCCTTTTTCCTTCGAGTATTTTTCAATTGCCTCATTAAATGCAATAAGGCCGATACTAAATTCATCGTCTGATTCATTTATATATCGTTTACAAACAGCAGAAACATTTTTCGCAATAAAGGGCTTATAGTCATCAATTAGTTTATTTTGTAGTTGTTGATTTCCATTTTGAATCTCTATAACGGTTTCTTCCAGAGTGCTTTTTCGTTTTCCAATTTTAAATAAAAGGCTAAGCACCTGTTTCACCTCAATTCTCTTTACTATCTGTTAATAGTAGCAAGAGTCTGAAGCGAGATTCAATAACAATTTTTCACATTGGAATGCTCTAGCTGAAAATATTACAAAAGAACTAATACGAAAGACTATTCTTATATAGAAATGGTGACAAGCTCTGTAACATATATTTCTTTTCCGTTACATCCGCTTCTATTTTTGTAATGTTTGACTCATTTAAAGGTTACGTCTTCGGTATTATTTTTGAGGGGGTAAATAATACTTTTTTATCAAATATATTTTTACGAATTATTTTGAGGTTATTATTACCAACATTCCTTCCCCATTTAAAGGAAACAATAGAAAATAAAAGCGCAAGCGCCTTGCTCATCCATAAGGAAAAGCTGGTGGAAAGGATTTTATCCTTTTTGAAAGTTCGCTTTGGGACAATGAAGGGCGAGGCGCTGGAGTTAGACTTAGATCACAAAAAGAAAGTAGGAAAACATATGCATACGATGTGGAAGGGCTCAATTAGCTTTGGTCTTGTCAATATTCCAATAAAGCTTTTCTCAGCAACTGAAGACAAGGATGTCAAGCTTCGAAATCTTCATAAAGAATGCAATACCCCTATTCAATATGAAAAAATCTGCCCGAATTGTGAAAAGGACATTGGAAATGATGACATTGTTAAAGGCTACGAATATGTAAAAGGGAAATTCGTCATTTTAAACGATGAAGAACTGAAAGAACTAAAGGACGAGCACGAGGATAAAAGTGTAGAAATCATTGATTTCGTAAAACTTGAAGAAATTGATCCAATCTATTTTAGCCGTTCTTACTTTATGGGGCCTGGTGAAAATGGAAGCAAAGCCTATGCACTCCTTCGTGAGGCTCTTCAAAAATCAGGTAAAATCGGGATAGCTGAAATTACAATCCGTTCCAAACAACAAATGGCCATTATCCGAGTTTATAAAAACAGCCTAGTAATGGAAACGATTCACTATCCTGACGAAGTTCGGAATGTAGGTGAGGTCCCAGGTGTCCCAGAAAATGTGGATATTAATGAAAAAGAACTTGATACCGCCATCATGCTGATAGACCAATTAACAACAGAATTTAATCCTGATAAGTATAAGGATGAATACCGCACTGCTCTCATGGAGCTGATCGAATCTAAAATTAATAATAATGAAGGAACAACCTCTCAAGAAGCTCCAAGGACAAATGTTGTGGATTTAATGAGTGCCTTGCAGGCTAGTATCGAACGAACAAAATCGAAGGAAACAGCAGCACCCAAAAAGGCAGCAACTACAAAAGGTACAGCAAAGGCAACAGCTGCAAAACCAAAAGCAAAAGCTGAAGCGCCAACAGGAACAGATAAAACAACATCTGTCAAACCAAAAACGAGAACTACCCGTAAAAAAGTCGGTACCTGAAAAGAGCTCCTAATAAGGAGCTCTCCCCTTAATTAAAGGAGTGGTATGATGCTGAAGCCTATGCTTCCAACTCTTATTTTCGAAGCACCTACTGGCGAAAACTGGGTATATGAAATTAAATATGATGGTTTCCGCGCGATGCTACATTGGGAAAAAGATCGAATCCAGCTAATCAGTAGGAACGGAAACCTCTTAAATGAACAGTTTCCAGAGATTATAAAGCAATGTGAAGATCTTTTGGATGAAATGATTCCCTACTTGCCACTCATTTTAGATGGAGAACTATGTATTTTAGAATCTCCTTATAAAGCTAGTTTTGAAAAAATTCAGCAAAGAGGCCGATTAAGGAGCACCGATAAAATTAAACAAGCATCTGCTTCAACACCTGCTCATTATTTGGTGTTTGATGTGTTAGAGTTAAGTGGTCAGAATCTCAAGGCTGAATCACTTCAGGTAAGAAAAGATGAACTTTATGATCTTTTTAGTAAAGCCGATCTCTCTCACATCATTAATCCAAGTAGTGACAAACTCATCCAATTAATTAAATACGAAATAGACCTCGACGCGATTTGGAAGAATGCTACAGAACATATTGCTGAAGGGATTATTGCAAAAAAAATTGATAGCACTTGGGAGGAAGGAAAGCGCACCACTAACTGGTATAAAATAAAAAATTGGCAAGTTGGTGTCTTTTTTATTCTAGGCTACGATAAAAAGAATGCCTTTTTTCATGTCGGGGTTATAAGAAATAAACAAATCTATGAAGCAGGCTTATTTTCACACGGTCTTTCTACTGATGAAAGACAAGCACTCCTTCGTGTTATACAAACAAACTCCACAGAAGAAACAGCTAGTTTTATTAAAGTCGACCCTGGCATCTGTGTTGAACTTTTATATCTAGAGTTGTATAAAGAGCAATTACGACAGCCTAGCTTCTCAAAATTTCGGTTTGATGTGGAATGGCGGGAGTGCACATGGGATAAGCTCATTAAAAATGCCCCACTTCTACCTAAAGAAATTGAGATTACTCATCCTGACAAGCCACTTTGGAAGGATAAATCGATAACAAAACTCGATTATATTCAATATTTGGTTGAAGTTTCACCTTATATGCTTCCTTTTTTAAAAGAGCGTTTATTGACCGTGATTCGTTATCCACATGGGATGTATGGTGAGTCCTTTTATCAAAAAAACTGCCCGGAGTATGCACCTGACTTTATCCAGACCTCTATGTCTGATGGGATTGAATATATTATGTGCAATGATTTAAAAACCCTTTCTTGGTTAGGAAATCAACTAAGTTTCGAGTTTCACATCCCATTTCAAACGATTCATTCAAAAGGACCATCTGAGATTGTGTTTGATTTGGATCCACCGTCGCGCGCGGCTTTTCCACTTGCTAAAAAAGCCGCATCCATACTGAAAGAAGTATTTGATGGACTGAAACTGATATCATTTGTAAAGACTTCGGGAAATAAAGGTTTACAGATTTATATACCTCTTCCGGAAAACAAGTTTACGTATGAGGATACGAGACAATTTACTGAGTTTATCGCCAATTATTTAATAACCATGGAACCTGACCTGTTTACGATTGAAAGATTGAAAAAAAATCGGGGAGACCGCATGTACGTAGATTACGTACAGCATGCTGAGGGTAAAACCATTGTAGCACCCTACTCTGTTCGCGGGAATGAGGGAGCCTATGTTGCCACCCCACTATATTGGGACGAAATAACGGATGATTTGTCAATTGAAGATTTTCCGTTGGAAACAATCATTAATAGAATTAACGAAAAAGGCTGCCCCTTTACGCATTATTTTGATGCGAAAGAGAAACAGCCATTTGAACCTGTGCTGAAGTTTTTGAGACAAAGCTAGGAGCGTGGGTCATTGGTTGGAATTGAGGAAAGTGAGTTTTGGGCTTGATGTATTTAGAGTACATGTGGGTTACTTGGTGATGAAGAACACTTCGGCTCTAATTTTGGCTTGAAATGTTCTTCATCAGGATTATGAAGTACACTTGTACTCTGATTTTGGCTTGAGATGTTCTTCATCGGGATTATGAAGTACACTTGTACTCTGATTTTGGCTTGAAATGTTCTTCATCGGGATTATGAAGTACATTTTCGCTCTAATTTTCGCTCGTAATGTTCTTCATCGGGATTATGAAGTACACTTGTACTCTGATTTTGGCTTGAAATGTTCTTCATCGGGATTATGAAGTACATTTGTGCTCTAATTTTCGCTCGTAATGTTCTTCATCGGGCTTATGAAGTACATTTGTGCTCTAATTTTCGCTCCTAATGTTCTTCATCGGGCTTATGAAGTACATTTTCGCTCTGAATTTGGCTTAAAATGTACTTCACCAAGCTTATTTAACGTTTGTTTTTCCTTAATTATCCAAAACCCCTATCTTAAATACCACTTTTGCAATGACAATTCCCAGAACTATCCAATAGTCTTGTCATATCAACCATTTATCTGATCACCTTTTCCAACATTGCCCAAAAATCCATTCATATCTACCATTATGCTGCTACTTTTTCCAATATCCCCCAATACCCTTGCCATATCAAGCACTTATCCCATCAGCTTTTCCAACATTACCCAAAACTCCATTCATACCTACTATTTATGCTGCTACTCTTTCCAATATCACCCAATACTCTTACCATATCAAGCACTTATGCTATGACTTTTTCCACCATTACCCAATAACACTGCCATATCTAAGACTTATCCAACCGCCTTTTCCACCATTACCCTATACCCCTACCATATCTAACACTTATCCAACCACCTTTTCCAGAGATTACCCAAACCCCACACCTTATCTACCATTGTTTGATCCCATCACTCAAAAGCCACCAAAAAACCCTTCGATATCAACTATAGCTCCCTGCACCATTTCCAATATTCCCAACAACTATCCTTATTCCGCTCTAGCTCTCCTCCTCGTCTCCTTATCAAACAAGCTATACACAATTGGAATGATAAACAAAGTTAACAAGGTACTGCTAATCAAACCACCAATGACGGTAATTCCCATCGGTTGGTTAATTTCGGAGCCTTCACCGATACCGAATGCTAGAGGCAATAGCCCTAAAATGGTTGTGCTGGCCGTCATCATCACTGGTCGTGTTCGATCTTTAACCGCGACAACGATTGCTTCATGAGAAGCCATACCGTCCTCTTTCTTCTTATTAATATAATCAACAATCACAATTGCATTGTTTACCACAATTCCCGCTAGCACGATAATTCCGATGATAGCTGTGATTCCGATTGGAGTGTTTGTGAGACTAAGGCCAATTGCAACCCCGATGACCATTAACGGAACCGTAAACATAATAACAAACGGATATTTTAATGATTCAAACTGTGCTGCCATTACGATATAAATCAATGTTAGTGCAAGCACAAAGGCAAGACCCAATTGATCAATTGAGGATTCTAACAGTTCTTTATCACCACTGTAGACGATGTCTGTTTCATCAGAAAGTTTAAGGTCTGCTACTACTTCATCCACCTTTTTCGAAATTGCACCAAGATTTGTTGTCGTTACGTATTTGACTGTAAATTGTACGGCATTCTGCTGGTCAATTCTTCGTAAAGTTTGCGGCCCCTCGCCTATTTCAATTTCTGCCACTTCGTTTAAAGGCACAAAAGTTGTTGCTTGAGTTTTAATAAGCAGGTTCCCTAGACCCTCGATATTGTTTGTAAAGTCTCGATCATAGCCTACAGTAACCGGATAAATTTGATTGTCTTCATCAGTTAGCTGCAACGCTCTTGTTCCTCTTGTAACATCGTTTACAGTTGTTGCGATTTGTACAGGCATAAGCCCTTCCTCAAACGCTTTTTCTTGATCAATCGTAATTTGAAGCTCCTCAATTGTTTTTGAAACATCTGTAGAAACCTCTGTAACATCTTTCAAATCAACCAGCGCTTCTGAAAGCCTTTGAACAGCCTCATTCAGCCTGTTTTTATCTGTATCTTTTACGTGAAACTGCAAAGTGTTTGGAGTTGAACCCGATGAGGATTGTAAATTAAATCTTACTTTTGCCTCTGGATGAAGTTCGAGAACTGTAGACTCAATTTTCGATTTCGTCTCGTCAACAAACTCAAATGTTGAGCGCTCACGTTCCTCGAAACCAACCATTTTCACATAAATTTCTGCTTCATTTGAACTTCCTCCACCCCTGAAACTATTCTCTTGATTAGAGCCTATCAGGCTTACAAATACATCTACGTCAGCCTCTTTTTCTAATTTATCTTCAATTACTCCCACTATTTTTTGTGTTTCATCTAGTGGCGTTCCATTTTCAAGTTTTAAATTGATTGTAAAGAATCCTTCATCACTTTTTGGAATGAATTCCGTTCCGACTCTAAACAACACGAATATACTGGCCGCAAAGAACACAATCGTGAGCAAAAGGACCATGAGGCGATGTCGAAGTGACCATCTCGTGGCATTTTCTAAGAATCGCATGCCCCATGAAGACTGGCGCTTATTCTCAAGATTTCCTTTCGGTTTCCTTAAAAATCGACTGGCTAGCATTGGAACAACTGTTAGTGCCACAACAAGGGATGCGAATAAACTAAACGCGATCGTAACAGCAAATTCAGTAAACAATTCCCCGATAAGACCGGTAATAAACACAACTGGCAAAAAGACCGCTACCGTAGTTAAAGTAGATGCTATAATCGCCGTTCCAATTTCCTTTGTTCCATCTGCAGCAGCTTGTTTTGGTTCTTTCCCCATTGATAAATGACGATAAATATTTTCGATGACGACGATTGAATTATCAACAAGCATCCCAATACCAAGTGCTAGTCCACCTAACGTAAGTATATTTAACGAGAAATCCGAAAAATACATGAGCACAAAGGTAACAATGACGGAATAGGGAATAGCAATTCCGATAATGAGTGGACTCTTAACACTTCTAAGGAAGAAAAAGAGTACAATCATCGCAAACAGTCCGCCTAATAGCAATGTACTTGTAATATTTCCAATGGCGATTTTGACATAATCCCCTTGATCAAACAGTACTTCAGCTTGAACATTTTTATATTTGTCCTGAGAGAGCTTCTTTTCTAGTTCTGTTTGGAAGGCTTTTGATACTTGCGCTGTATTTGCGTCTGATTCTTGGAGGACGCTGACTAACATCGCAGGTTCCTTATTTGCTCGAGTGATGGTTTTCTTTAATTCGGGCACAATTTTAACTTCAGCAAGGTCACCTAGAACTACTTTTTCACCAAGTAGTGGGTCAATTGTTATCGAAAGCTCCTCTAAGTCCTGGACCGACCCCAATGTACTAATTACTCTTGTAGTAAGTTCTCTGCCTTCAGATTCAATTGTATTTCCAGGTAATGAGACGGAATTTGCACGGAGAATGTTTACAATATCAGCCTGGGTCAAGGCGTATTCTTCTAATTGGTCTTGATTAAGTTCGACTTTTATTTCTTTTGTAACAATACCTGACAGATTAACGTTCGCAACACCTTCAACTTTATTGAGTTCAGTTGTTAGACTTTCTGCAAGCTCTTGGAGACCCTTTTCATCCCCTTCCATGCTAAGGGACAATTGAATAATCGGAAACTGAGATGGATCAAATTTTAGAAACCGAGGCGCCTCTGCATCATCGGTAATTTGTGTTTGATTAATCCGACTTAAAATGTCATTTTCTATATCATCAATCGATGTTGTCCATGAGAACTGTAATAAGATTAGTGATGCACCCTCCTGAGAAGTGGAGGACATTGTTTTTAAGCCGGGCAATGTTGATAAACTTTGTTCAAGAGGTTTTGTCACTTTTTCAGAAACTTCATTAGGACTAGCGCCAAAATAATTTGCAACAACTACACCTACAGGTGGATTGATTTCTGGGATTAATTTAAGCGGGATATTCATTAAGGAAACGAATCCTAGAATTATCACTAAAAACATTGTCACCAACGTAAATATTGGTCGTTTTATTGAAAAGTTGCTTATGTTCATAAAAAAAGTACCTCATTTCGCAAAAAGTACAGTATCATTGACATTATACCCATTAAATAGAAAAAAACTGTACACCCTCTAGAGAATGTACAGTTTCTTTTTAACTTATCCTTACATGATTGACTCTTATTCTTTTAAGTCTTCGATTGAGTCAATATCCATGTATGCTGGTACAACTAAGCCGATTTTTGTGCCTTCAAGGTTTGAACCTAAATCTTCAAACTGACCATCATACTTTTCTACATAATCAGCATGAGTTACAGGTAACCATCCAGCAACGTGTGCATCAACAGAACCATCAGCTACACCAGTCCACATTGGGCCGGCTTCTACTTGGCTCATTTTTACTTTATATCCTAAATCTGTTAAAACCTTACCTACAATATTGGTACTTGCGATTTCACTATCCCATGCAACGTAGGCTAATTTTACTTCTTCGCCATTTCCTTCCTCTACACCATCAGTCCACTCTGCAACTTTATCTGGATTTTCTTCAATCCAATTCGCAGCGGCCTCTTCCGGTTTTGTTCCTTCATTAATATCTACCATTACACTTCCCATATCATCTGATGTCCAATTGAATTGGTCCAAGAACTTATAAACACCTGGCATGTCTTCTTCTAAACCATTTCGTGCAATAGTATGGATGTTTTCTTCCCCACCATATACTCCCTTAGGATCTTCAAGATATTTAAGATCGAAAGCTGAGAATTTCCAGTGAGGTGTCCAACCAGTGATGATAATTGGTTCTTCTTTATCATAGGCCTTCTTAAGTGCTGCTGTCATAGCTGCACCAGAACCTTCAACTACAGTCCAATCCTCAAGACCATATTCTTCAATTGCTGAAGCAGTTGCCTTCATGATTCCTGCCCCTGGATCAATTCCAACAATCTCATAATCTACACTTTCTCCTACAGATGCTGAAGATGTAGATGTAGTTCCTGCCTCATCAGAATTGCCACCACATGCAGCTAATCCTAGAGTAAATCCAATTGCTAATGATGCTTTGACTACTTTTTTTAACATTAAGCAGTTCCCCCTTGTTTAGTTTTTCCTATATTTTGAGTAATCCGATCTAAGATGATTGCAACAATAACAATCGCTAGACCAGCTTCAAAACCAGTTCCTGTTTGCAGTTGTGTAACAGCTCGGTATACATCTGCTCCTAACCCTGGTGCTCCTACCATGGAGGCAATTACCACCATAGATAATGCAAGCATGATGCTTTGGTTAATACCGGCCATAATTGTAGGCATAGCCAATGGAATTTGAACTTTTACTAATCTTTGTTTTGTTGTAGATCCAAAGGCTTCAGTTGCCTCTATTAAATCTTGTGGCACTTGGGTAATTCCAAGTATCGTTAATCGAATTGTTGGTGGCATTGCAAATATAACTGACGCCACAACACCAGGTACAACTCCGATATTAAAGAAAAAGATTGCCGGTAATAAATAAACAAATGCAGGCATTGTTTGCATGAAGTCTAGAATTGGAATCACGATACTTCCCACAGTTTTACTTTGTGAGGCCCATATTCCTAGCGGTATTCCAAGAATAACCGATATTCCCACAGAGGTTAGCACAAGTGCAATTGTTTCAAGCATATTGCCCCAGTAACCAAGGTTATCGATTAAAAATAAACCAATCAATGTAAAAAGTGCAATTTTCCAATTACAAATTTTCCAGGCCACAGCACCCAAGATAAGTGTTAGTAGAATAGAAGGAATAAATCCTAATCCTGCTACAATCCCTTCTACAAATCCTTCAAGTCCTACTGCAATTCCTTCAAATAAAAATTCGAAATTTGAGACTAACCAGTCTACAAATGTATCGATCCAATCCGCTATTGGCAGCTTTGGTAATAAACCTTCCATTATAAAGCCTCCCTTTCATCACTTGGAGGGAGTTGTTCAGCCCCAAAGTCATTTATATATGTGTCATTACCAGCAAGTGCACCGATCACGGCACCTCGTATGACAATTCCCTTAAGTCGATTTTGTTCATCAACTACAGCTACTGGAATAGTAGCTTGTGAAACATCATCGAATAAATCAACAAGTAATGTACTTGTATCAACCGTTTTAAGATTTGTTTCCATGACTTCAGCTAATGGTAATTTTTGCTCGACCGCTTTCGAAGCTTCTACAGCACTCACCGCACCAACAAGTCTATTCTGCTTGTCAACAACATAGACAGTCGATAAACCATTATCTTTCATGATTTTAAGAGCAAGTCTGGCTCCTTTATCAACCTGAACGGTTTCCGCTCGTTTGACGATATGGCCTGCAGTCAGTACCTTTGATAAATCAACATCCTCTACAAATCTTTCTACATACTCATTAGATGGATTCATTAGTATTTCTTCAGGGGTTCCGATTTGTACGATGTTTCCGTCCTTCATTAAAGCGATACGGTCACCGATTCGTAACGCTTCGTCGAGATCATGTGTAATAAAGACGATCGTTTTTTCCATAGAGCCTTGTAACTCAATCAATTCATCCTGCATATCCTTACGAATTAATGGATCTAGAGCACTAAATGCTTCGTCCATTAATAATATATCCGGGTCATTTGCGAGCGCTCTTGCAAGCCCAACTCGCTGCTGCATCCCACCACTAAGTTGGTCAGGATATTGATTTTCATAGCCTTCAAGACCGACTAATTTAAGAGCCTCGAACGCCTTTTGTGAACGTTCATGCTTTGCTACACCTTGAATTTCTAGTCCGTATTCCGTATTCTGAAGAACCGTTTTATGTGGGAATAATGCGAAGCGTTGAAACACCATGCTCATTTTTTTCCTACGTACTTCTCGAATTTCTTCTTTATTCATGGATACGACGTCTTTTCCATCAATAAAAATTTGACCAGAAGTTGGTTCTATTAATCTATTTAAAAGTCGAACTAAGGTAGATTTCCCACTTCCGGATAACCCCATAATGACAAAGATTTCTCCGGGATATACCTCAAAGCTTGCTTGATTTACACCAACGGTTGATCCAGTGCTTTTTAAAATTTCTTGCTTTGTTTTTCCTTCTTTTAAAAGTTGAATAGCTTTTTTAGACGATCGTCCAAAAATTTTCGTTACACTAGAAACCTTTATTTTTGCTTGTTTCTCACTTTCCATTCTGTCACCTCAATTTTTTCTTGCTGAAAACTTGCCTAATACAAACTACCCTTTATGATTTTCAAACAAACTACTGTATCCTATGTAGAAAGCAATAGTCACATTGACCTTTTAATTGTAGTAATGATTTCCAAAATACTCAAAGTTGATATAACGTGATATGCAACCGTAAAGTTTGTAAAGTAAAAACTGTACATACTTTACATCTTAAATGCATAGAATTCCTTCAGTATCCTCCATAATCCTTCCAGCACCTCCCCTTTACATTCATTGTACAAATGAGTAGTCTATATATATCAAACCTTTGATGTAGGATGTGAATCTATTTGCAAGGCATAGACAAGCTAGAAAAAGCCCGAGAACGTGTGATTGATGCGATTGCTCAAAATATGAATTTATATGGAGTAACACCTTCAGTTGGAAGACTTTGGGGTCTCATGTATTTTCATGATGAGCCGATGACGCTGGATGATATGAAACAAGAATTAGGCATGAGTAAAACAAGTATGAGTACTTCCGTTCGTAACTTGGTGGAATTAAAAATGGTTGATAAGGTATGGAAGAAAGGGATTCGAAAAGACCTTTATGAGGTTGAAGAAGACTGGTATCAAACTTTTATTGACTTTTTTACGATAAAATGGAGGAGTGGCATTTCTATGAATGTAAGTGCCATTCAGAAATCATTAGCTGATCTTAAGGAACTCATAGAGGACGAACAAATTAGCGAAGAGGTTAAAGTAGAAGCAGAAAATGATATTGCAAAGTTAAACAATGCGTTAGAATATTATTTTTGGCTTAACCGGTTAGTAGATAGCTTTGAATCACATGAAATCTTTACATTTGTTCCAAAAGAGTAACGTTTATGAACGTTGCTCTTTTTATGTTAAAAACAGATTACGATTCGTCTGTATCCCTCATCAATTTAATACGATTTCATACGTTACTATATGGGGGTGAGAAAATGCCATTATGGGGCTGGATGTTAGTCTTCTTTGGAGGGTTACTCTTTGTTGGTTTTGTAGTAGACCTTATTTCCAAAAAGAAACGTTCTACCGACTCCCGCAGCATTCAAAATCAAATCGATGAAGTAAAAAATAACCAAACAGATTATCATAATTTTCTATAGAATCAAAGAAAGCAGCCCTCAATCAGGCTGCTTTCTACATTATACCTGTACTTCGTGTGAATCTGGATAGTCATTGTCCACCCATGCAACTCCTTCATTTAATTGATAACCAGCAATTGTCACAAGCCCAAGCACGAATAGTAGCATTAGTTTTTTCATTTTACGATCATCTCCTTTATTGATTTATATGACTATGTTTTTTCAAAGATGAGATTACCTTTGAAAAATAATAGCTTGCTAGCTTATATTTATGATTTTCTTGATAGATTTTTCCAAGTTCCTCTGCATAATAGGCTACGTAAAGGTGATGTTCAATGCCTTCAAAATATGGCAATGCATCCTTTTCAATAAATCTCATCAAGTTATCAGACTTATTCAACAAATAATCATAATAGATAAAATGAATCTTGAATTCAGGATACCCCTGGTGATTCTCAACTATGGTAAACCCTTCCTCAAGCCATTTTTTGCATCCTTCATGGTCTCCTATTTTATAATTTTCTTCAATTAAACCGTGAATCGACCGTAAACGCCCAATTACCATGTGTTCTTCTTTATGTTCAAGGCTATTTACAAATTGCTTAATGGCTTTATTGGATTCACCTAATTTTGAATAGAGGACACCTTGATTATGATAAATTAAACCTAGTAATGACGGGTCTTTTATCCCTTCTGCTACCTTTGTTGCAAGCAAGTAATTCTCTTCAGCCATTTCGAATTCGTTTATTTTTTCATAACAAATTCCCAATAATATTTGACACTCAGCACTCCTTTTTAAATCGTAAAGAGATTGATAGATTGCCAATGCCTTCTGTATATACACGATACTTAAGGCTAATTTCCCCATCCGGTTATTATTTAGACCTTTATAATAATATAAATCAGCCGTTTCCCAGCTCTCAAAGTGTACACTGCTCGTTAAAATCTCCTCTGCTACCTTAAAGTGATCCATTGCAACGGAAAACTGGCTTTTCAAATAATAAAACTGACCAACAAATTTTTCGTAGAAGTAATTCATTCGAATTTCAAAAATATCTTTATATAATTCAATTTTCTTGATATGTTGTTCAGCTTTTTCTAATTGGTTTGTAAATATTAGATACCTTAGTTCAAAAAGAACAAAGAAAATGGCAACCCGTGAATCATTTGTATTCTTACATTCATAAGCATCATAAAATGAAACCGCCTGCTCCCTTTTTCGAGAAACCATTAGGTGGTACCAATCATAAAGCTCCTTTAGCTGGGCATATTCTTCACTTTCAATTAGCTTGATTCCTAATCGATCACATAATAATTCAAGTACCTCTATGCTTGCAGAGGTTTGGTTATTTTCAATTTTTGAAAGATAAGAAATTGAGATAATCTCATGTGCCAATTCTTCTTGTGTCATATTGTTTTGAATTCTAAAGAAACGTATTCTGCTTCCTATCTCCATCTTTCATACCCTCTCATTGACTGGTTATAGAGGCAATTCAAAAAGCCATCAAATGAAAAACTTTGAATCCT
Organism: Ferdinandcohnia sp. GQ5; assembly: GCF_059759275.1. Lineage (NCBI taxonomy): Bacteria > Bacillati > Bacillota > Bacilli > Caryophanales > Bacillaceae > Ferdinandcohnia > Ferdinandcohnia sp. GQ5. The sequence goes on along the minus strand of NZ_JCAXEW010000011.1, from coordinate 330 downwards.
GTCATCATCTGGTCTCTCCGTTCTTCACGTATTTAAAGTGTACGCTCCGTACCTATAGCGTGAGTTCCTAGACCTTTTCGTTTCTGATTTGTTGACTGTCTAAACTCTTATAATAACTTTTTCTAGAAAATTGGTAAAAACCCTCTTTTAATAAATAGGGCAAAAGACTCATTTTTCAGAGCAACACGATGGAAGTCACACTGACTTTTGCCATATTGAGTGTCTTTCTTTTCTTTTTTTATTCATTAAAACCTATGCTCTGTTCTGATTAATATGTAAAGACATGTTCAAATACACAAAAAGTACTATAAAAAAAACGGTCCCAGATAG